>JABSQA010000055.1:5867-21202 GCA_013213825.1 Henriciella sp. | reverse complement strand
AGCTGGCGGTGCTCACAACACGATGAACCAGTTTGTTGCGGCTGAATAAGCTGCGACAGAGGTTCAACTCAAATCAAGAAGGGCGCCAATCAGTTGATTGGCGCCCTTACTTTTCCCAGCACCCATGGGGCGTTAATCTGTCTCTTCCAGCGCTTTGGCAACGCGCTCTAGATCGGCATCTGTGCGTTTATCCAGGATGCTCTGCCGATAAACGCGGACACCTTTTGCGCGCTCATCAAGTCTACGATCGAGCTAGCGATAAAATTCGTCTGCGCGCGCAGGATAAGGATAGTAACGCGAATATTGGCGGCGCGCATCGCGATTGCCGGTCAGGATCACACGCATCATCGCATCCGAGGTTTCACGTGCCTCTTCGCTATCGCGCGTCTCGATAATCGATTGCACTTTCCGCTCAAGCGCAAAGCGTTTGACGCGTCGGTCGATGCTTGTCTGACGTTCTTCGCCCCACGCGATCACCCGCGGGCCTCGATCTTCTTCTGTTTTGTAAGTTTTTGATTTTCCGCCACCATAGACCGTCACGTCACGGGCCAAGGCTGGGGCAGATAATAAGGCTAGGGCGCCCACAATCGTGAGTATCCGCGAGCCTGAAACAAAGGTTTGACGCATCAATTCTTCGAGCTCCAATAAAGCCGTTCTGGCTTTGGTTATCGGCATCTTGGCAATTTATTTCGAATTTGCAACAAAATACTATAGTTAATGCGGAACTTCCTTATTTCGGTGTAATCAATAGGGTGTTTGCATTGCGACACGGCTGTGTCAGAGGGAGACATGATGCCCAAGGCGATCATCGTTGGCGGCGGAATCGGAGGATTAACCGCGGCAATCGCGTTCCATGCCTATGGCTGGAAGGTGACGGTGCTCGAACGCGCGTCCGCCCTCAGCGAAGTCGGTGCCGGTATTCAGATCAGCCCAAATGGGATGAAAGTCTTCCGCGCTTTGGGAATCGAATATGACGTCGCTGAGAACGGGTTCCTACCAGAAGCGCTCGAAATGCGGTTTGGCCGCTCCGGGAACCGGATTTTCCAAATCGAAGCCCGACGCGCCATCGTTGAACGTTGGGGCGCGCCATATTTGCATTTACATCGCGCCGACCTGATCGGTGTGTTGACCCGAACTTTGGCCAAACGGTCGCCAAATGCGGTTCGCTTAAACGCGGTTTGCGCGAGCTATGAGAATACCGATCAGGGTGTCACGGCTGTGCTCGAAAGTGGTGAGCGGCTGGAGGCCGATATTTTGGTGGGCGCTGACGGCATCCATTCGAATATTCGGCGTCAAATGCTGGGAGAAGATCAACCCAACTTCACCGGCAATATTGCTTGGCGAGCTGTGGTCCCGATGGACCGGCTCGATGATCTGCCGCCGCCGCCCACGGCTTGCGTTTGGGTCGGTGCGAAACGACACGCGGTGACCTATCGTTTGCGCGGCGGCACATTGGCCAATTTTGTTGGCATTGTCGAAGATGATCGCTGGACCTCAGAATCTTGGACCGAACAGGGGACACGGGAAGAGGCGATGGCCGATTTCGCTGGCTGGCACCCCATCCTTACCAATTTGATCGCTAAAGCCGACGCGCATTATCGCTGGGCATTGTTCGATCGCGACCCATTGGATCGGTGGACGGATGGGCGGGCCGTACTGCTCGGCGATGCGTGTCACCCAACCTTACCCTTCCAAGCGCAAGGGGCCGTGATGGCGATTGAAGATGGTTTCTTATTGGCGAAGCTTTGTTCGGATGCGCCGAAAGATTTGGACTCTGCATTGGCTACTTATTTCGAGACGCGCCAACCGCGCACCAGCCGCGTTCAGGCGGCCTCGCGCCGAAACGCCAAACTGTTTCACAAAGCCACCCCTCTGGGGCGGGCTTTCACCTATGGGCCGATGTGGCTGGCGGGGAAAGTTGCGCCGGTCGCAATTCGCTCTCAGCAGGATCCATTCTACGCTTATGATGTGCGTGAAGAACCGCTACGGTGATCCGAAAGGCTCTTGAAGGTCGCTTGCGTCTTCATCATGCTCAACTCGATATGCCGCGTCCGGCAATACGGGGTCATAGCGTTCGCCGCGTGCGAACCGCGCATACCAGCTCAGCTCGGTATTGATCTTGAACAGTTGATTGGCAGGCTTGCGGAAATTGTGCGGCTCGTCTTCGGCCTGAAATAGGAATGTTGGCGTACCGGTCGCCTGCACCCCGCGATACATGAGGATCGATTGTGTGGGCGGAACACGTACATCATTCTCGCCAACAAAGAAAAGGGTGGGGGTCGAGACCTTCCACGCTTGCGCCAAAGGTGAGTCAGAACGGTATCGGCGCCGCGGCGCGTTGCGGTCCCATGGGGTGCCGCCAAAGATCTCGTTGCGTGTTTGGCGAATGTCGCTCTCGCCATGCATTGAGAGCCATTCTGAGGCACCGGCACCACTCGACGCCGCGGCGAAGCGATCCGTATGAGTGATGAGTTTGTTGACCATGTGCCCGCCCGCGCTCCAACCCATCTTGATCAATTGGTCTTCGTCCGCCAAGCCCTGCTCGATCAGGGCATCAATGCCATCCATGACGTCATGATGGGCATTGCGGAAATAGCGCCCCACCATGTCTCTCACGAAGCGGTCGCCATAGCCGGTGCCGCCACGGTGATTGGGCAAGAAGATCATATAGCCTTGAGCTGCAAGAACCGGCAGATAGCGAGATGTGTTCCAACTGCCAAACCGCGATGAGGTGCGCGGACCGCCATGCGTAATCGTGACCAGCGGATAGGCTTGGTCAGGATCATAGTCTAAGGGATAGACCAACACGCCTTCTAAACTTCTACCGCCACGGCCGCGCCAGGAAAACGCAGTTTGTTCGGGCAGTCGAAATCGATTTGGCCACTCCGAGTATACACTTGTGACCTTGCTGAAGCCTTCATCTTCATCCCGCATAATCTGGACCTCGCCGGGGTCGATCGCCGACTCGAAACGCGTGATATGCGTGTCTGTCGATGCATCGTAATGCCAGTCTAGGATGGAATGATCGCCGTGACTGAGTTGGCGCAATTGGCGGGTTGAAAGCTGATAGTGATAGAGATTGGCGCGCACTCCGGTATTGCCGATAATGAACACGCCTTCGCCAGTTTTGTCCCAGGCGAAGGCTAAGGCCTCCATCGCCATGTCGCCGAGCAGACGTTGCGGGGATTTTCCGCGGGGTTGGATGAACACCTTGCTTTCATAGTACGGGTCGAGCGCACCATTCGCGGCGGCGATATAAGCGAGCGTGCTTCCATCTGGTGAGAGCAGCGGGCTGATTTCTTGAATTTGATTGCGGGTCCAACGTTCCGTTTCCGCGCCACCCAGATTTCGGACAAAGACATCGCCTTGAGATCTTGAATCCAGAGCGTGATCAGGCAGCAAAATGGCGGAAAGGGTCGACCCATCTCGCGACAAGCTCACATCGCGGACGGAGAACAGGCCCGTGACCTCAATCTGTGTTTTGCCGCTGGCCAGTTCAAACCAGCCGACTTCACGATTGGCATTGGCACCGTAAGGGGGAATGATCCATCCCGTGTCGAGCAATTGACGGTCGCTCTTTGGTTGTGCCTGGGCAGCGATGAAGAAAAAGCCGGTTCCATCCGGATGCCAGATCAATGATTCCACGGCTTCGCCATGATCCGTGAGTTGCTGCGACTCCTCAAGCGCGAGATCATAGAAAAAGGCTTGTGCTTTTTCGCCAGGACTTGGCGGCTTGAGGTAGACAAAACCGCTGCTATTCGGGTGCCACCAAATTTGTTGCGCGGTTTCTGAATTGTCCGGGGTAGGGCGCGCCTCACCGGTCGCAACATCCGTCAATTCAAGGCGCCGGATAATTTCATTGGCGTCCCAATCCGTGTGAGAGCGGAGATAGGCCAGCGTGGTGCCGTCCGGCGAGAGCCGCGGCGCGGAGATTCGGGGTATTTCGACAAATTCAACCGCATTCATCGCGCGCGGTTCTTGTGCTTTTGCCGGCGTTTCGGCGTGTCCCCAAAACAGACTAACGGCCAGCACCGAACATATTAAACTCCGATACATGAGCGTAATCTATCGCGCCTTTATATTGGCGCAAAGCAAAACCGCTCACATCTTTGTGGGTTGGCTACGCGTTACCGCCAGTTTGGTGCAAGTGCGCTGGGTCGATGCCCAATATGCCCAGCGTTAATTCCCATTTTTTTGAATGGGCGGCGCCAAAGACAATCTCATCATGTGGATCCGCCACCAACCAAGCGTGCTCGGACAGCTCATGCTCCAATTGCCCTGGCCCCCAACCGGAATAGCCGAGCGTCATTGTCGCTTGCAGGGGCGCGCCTTCTGAGGCGAGTGCGCGTAGGACGTCCCGGGTGGCGGTCATCGACAGGGAGTCAGCCACTTCAACCGTTGCCCCGTCGCTATAATAATCCGTTGAATGGACGACGAAGCCGCGATCAGTGCCCACGGGACCGCCCTTTAGGACATAGGAGTCCGGCAATTGGATATTTTGCTCAATTCCGAGCTGGGTCAGCAGTTCTGGCAAAGTCAGATCATCAATAGGCTTATTCAGGACCAAACCCATCGTATAATCATCACTATGCGCGCAAATGAGAATGACCGATCGCGAAAAGCGCGGATCGCCAATTCCTGGCATGGCAACAAGCAGTTTTCCGGTTAGGTCCTGCACGTAATGGCTCCTATACTCATTGTGACGCTAACCTGCCCGTCTAATTTGGCAAGGATTTGTCATTGCGATGCTGGAATTGAGGTCTATGTAGGGGACAGAACATAGGAGAATCTGCAATGAGTATTGCTGTAGGCGACAAACTTCCAGACGCGACTTTCATGGAAATGACCGACAATGGCCCTGAACCCCGCAGCACTGCGGATGTGTTCAGTGGCAAGACCGTGGCGCTTTTCGCCGTACCCGGGGCCTACACCCCAACTTGCTCGGCCAAACACTTGCCAGGCTTTGTTGAGAAGCAAGGCGATCTTAGCGCAAAAGGCGTCGATGAAATTGTCTGTACGTCTGTAAATGATGTCTTCGTCATGGGCGCGTGGGGACAAGCGAATGGCGTCGATGGCAAAGTTCGCATGCTGGCGGATGGCAATGGTACATTTGCTGCGGCGCTCGGCCTCGAAATGGATGGCAGCGGTTTCGGCATGGGCCAACGGTCACAGCGTTATTCGATGCTGGTCGAAGACGGCACTGTGAAGGAATTAAACGTCGAACAAGGCGGCGCGTTTGAGGTCTCAAGCGCCGATTATTTGCTCGGACAACTCTAAACCTTCAATCATTTCAACGAGAAACGCCGATACCTCAGCTGGTATCGGCGTTTTTTGTTATCGGATGAAGTCAGTTTAGGGGCAGCGACCTATACCTGAGCAGGTTTGCTCGACTGATTGATGAACAAATCCCGGACGAAAGACCGACCCGCGAGCAGGAAGAACAGGCCCGCGAATGCGAACAAACATGTCGCTACGACGCATGCCCAGCGAACGCCATAAGCGCGCGCTTCACGACAGGCGTCGATGAGGTCTGGCGTGAGGCTTGTATCGGTCAAACTGCAGGTTGCTGTGATTTGGCCAGCATAATCGCTCGCGGCGATCCAATTGGATGACAGCGTGTCCGCGACGATCCCGAGTGCAGGTGGGCCAATCCCATAGCCGATCAAATTAACGACGAAGAGCAATATCGCGATTGCGGTTGCGCGCACCCGTAAACTCACCACGGCTTGCGCAATGTTGTATTGTGCGCCGAGATAGAAATATTGCAGCGTGCTCGCAATCATCAACAAGACCAACATCATCGTGCTGTCGCCGACAAGAAAAGCTGACGCATAGATTGGCGCGCAGAATAGGAAGGCAATGCCGGGCACCCAAGTGGCTGCCGTTTCAGATCGTTTCGTCGCGCGTTCTGTTAAATAGCCCCCAAGGAAGGCCCCAAGCGTTCCCGCCAATCCGACGGGCGCCATGAACATGAGCGCGGTTTGGGCTGGCGTAAATTCATGTGTGAACACGACATGTTGAGGCTGCAATCCGACCAATGCATATCCCGCAAAGGCGGCAATGGTGGCGCCGGCACTCATCACCCAGAATGTGCGTTTTGAGAAGATCTCAGCAATGGCTTCTTTAAAGCCGGCCTTCTCCATTTTCGCTGTCCCTGGTGGATCTGAATATCCGCGGGGTGGTTCTTTGACGGTGAGCAGGAATATGATGCCGAGCAAAATACCTGGCGCACCAATGAAAATGAAGGCCTGACGCCAGGAGAAAAAGTCCAATATGAACCCGCCAAAAACCTGCGCCAAAACCCCGCCGGCGGTGACCCCCATCGCGTAGATGCCCAGCGCGGTCGGCCGGGCGGAGGGCGCATAATAGTCGCTGATCATTGAGTTAGCAGGGGGCGTGCACCCGGCTTCACCAATGCCGACAAGCATGCGTGCTAAGAGCAGCGTCACAAATCCCACTGTATAGCCGCAAAGCACGGTCGCGAATGACCAAAGGATGACACTAACCCCAATGATCAGTTTGCGACTGACTTTCTCAGAGAGGTTCGCAATCGGGATCCCGAGCAATGTGTAGAAGAGCGCGAAGCCAATTCCGGAAAGCAAACCGAATTGAAACTGGGAGAGCTGGAATTCGTTGATAATTGGGACGCTGACAACGCTGATCAAAATGCGATCGATGAAGTTGAATGTATAGACCAAGGTCAACGACATCAGCACATAGGAGCGATAATTGAAGCTGCCATAGCTGTTGCCAAGCGCATCTAGGCTTGATGGTCTCGCGTCAGCGGCGGGATTAGCCGTTTGGCTGCTCATAGTGTCTCCTCCGCGACAGGGTGATTGGCTCACCTTTTCCGATTTGAAGGAAACTAGGCGTGGGGAAAGAAAGCAAAATACTATTTCGCGTCGCGCGCTATAGGTTAAAACTATGGAAGTGCGGGACCGTTCTTAAAATGGCCGGGGATCGATTACTTCTCCCACAGGCCGTATTGAATGCCGCCTTGGAAATAGATCGCAAACTTGCCGTAACCGGGAATCTCTGTGGCGAGCATGGCGAATTGCGCGCCTGACGCTTGCGCCGCGGCGATCGCCGCTTCGATATCTTCGACACCGAGATAGGGGCGAACCACAGGCGCGCCCTCATCCGGGCTGAGCGGTGCGCGCACGCCGATTTGTCCACCATTGCTGAGCTCTGCAATCCGCGCGAACCCGAAGCCAGGAACAGGATCGCCAAACGAGACGCCATGGACGTCTTCTAGCGTTTCGATTGTGGTGTCGACATCGGTCGTCACGATCTCCAAATATTGAATATCTATCGTCGCCGGGAGCGCGCTTGCGGCCTCGGCGGTTTCAGGCGTCTCGGCCATGGCCATTGGCGCGGCAATGAAACACATCAGACTGGCGGTGAGCGCGGCTCGGGCTCCGCGGGTGAGATTGAAAGTCAAAACACTGTCTCCAAATGAGAATAGAAGGTCATTACCAGCGCTGGGCGGCTTACTCGAGCAGTTGGATCAATTGGATGAGATTGCCGCACGTATCATCCAGCACGGCCATAATCGCGCCGCCCGCTTTGACAGGCGGCTGGGTGAAAGAAACACCCAAGCCTTCCAGGCGAGCCACTTCAGCTTCGATATCGTCGACGCTGAACGCCGTGAATAGGATGCCGTCCGCCATTAAGGCTTTCTGGAAGCTCTGCGAAGCGGGATGGGCATTTGGCTCTATCACCAATTCGACCCCGTCCGGCTCTTCCGGCGATACGACAGTCAACCAGCGATGCTCGCCAAGCGGGATGTCATGTTTGACAATGAATCCCATCTTCTCGGTGTAAAAAGCGAGCGCTTTGGTTTGGTCGTCGACCGCAACGCTTTTCGCGTACATTTTCATATGTCTTCCCCTTCGATAAATGGTTCTAGCCACGGATGGATGGCGCCGGTGAGAGATGTCACTGTCAGCGAATGGACTTTGGTTCGCCCGCGCCAAGCTGTGACGATCAATCCCGCATCCTCAAGCGTATTCAGGTGTCGCGTGATGCCTTGGCGTGACAGTGTCACCGCGTGCACGTCAAACAATCGGGCACAAAGTTCAAACAAAGTTTGATCATTGCGTTTGCGCAACTCATCCAAGATGAGCAGGCGCGTATCGTCACCAAGCGCGCGAAACAGTTTGCTCAAACTGGGATCAAATGGAATGCCCATGCTTTATAATGCAACAAATGTGTTGCATGTAAAGAGCGGCATTATGTTAGTCATTGGAATGACCGTGAGGAGACATGATCAGCCGTCGGTGAATTCGGTCCCTCAATCGAATTCAATCCCGGCATCGAACCCTCGCTGCCAAATGACGCGTCCGGAAAGATTCAGTCCCAGCCGATCAACTCGAATTCGAATGCGTTTGGAGTATGCCGCACGACTGCGCGAGCGGACACGCGCGCCTGTCGCGCTGATATCTAAGAGGATCGCCTCGCGGACTTCGCACGGCGCTGTCTCATTCGGGGCATAGCAATGAACGTAACTTACGCACCACCGCGCCCGGCGCGTTGCGGCGCGTTGCTCGATTCGCGGAATGTCCGAACGGGAGAAATGGGGCTTAGCAGTATCGGTTACTCGCACGTGAGAGACGCGTTGTCCGAAAGTCGGTTTGCGTTGCATGGCTACCTCCTCGATTATCGTTCAAGCAAAGACGTCGATGCATGTGGACTTGAAACAAAAATTTGGTCGATTTCAGGGTCGGGAATGCCAGCCAAGTACATTCCAATTTCTGCGACAACGAGCTCCACAGCGCGCTTTTTCGCACCATTCAGATTCGATGATACGAATTTCGATTGGTTGCCGTAGATCCCGATGAGTTCAGAAAAAAAGAAAACCGATTGACCCTGTGTTCGGGACGAAACTTCGACCACAGGTGAGAGCGCACGAAGAACGTTGCCAAAACAATCTGACAGTTCACTTTCGATCGTAAAAACATCGGTTGTTGTCCCTGATTGGCGCGAGACATCAAGGCCAAGATCGTCGTCTTGCGCAAAAGGTGCGAGCCCGTGATTGAGACGTCGAACGCCGGGGTCATAATTGCTAACATAGGTCTTCAACAGAAAGACGCGGGCGCCTTTGCTCATGTTTTGGCAATCCATGCCCATATCGGCGGAGAAATGGTTTGGATCGATAACGCGTAAAGCGCTGCCACGATATTGTTGAACGGCGGCGATACGCGCCGTCGGGGCTTCTGGGCCGCCCATATCGCGTGTGAATGATGTCGGCGTATCGACAAGATTTACAGTGTTGAGAACATAAACCAGCGTCACGGGTGCGGAGCTGGGCATACGTTCCGAAATCATAGCGCGCGCCTGCTCTAGCTTCGTTTCGAAGCTATTGTGAATCCGCGCAGCCTCATCATCGACACTGAAGCCTGAATGTGAATAGCGCATGGCTGGGCTTTGGGTCGCGCGAACTTCAGAACCAATGGATGCGCAACTGGTCAACAAACAGGTCAGGATAATGACGAGCCACCGCATGTGATTACCGTCCTCTAATTGTGGTTTTTTGGGTGATGCGGTGCGGCGCATGGCGGGCAACACGGAGGTGGTTCAAGTCAATGGGTTGCGCACTCGGTTGACCACCAAACAAGATGAGATCGACCTCCACATCGACGACGCGAACCTGGTCTGGGATCTCAACGGGGTCGAAATTGGCGCCGTGTTTAGGGCTGGCGATGACTTTAATTCGGCTATGAATATACGGGTTTTGAGCAGTCGCGCCCATCGCTTCAGCGTAAGCTGCTTTGACATCGGGCGTGAGTCCATTTCTGGCATCAATTAGGGTGAAACGCGCAGACTGACTGTGGGCAAGGTTTCCGTATATATGGCTTGCTGTGGTTTGTTGGGGGCACCACAAAATGCAAACCAGGAAGGTCAGTGCTGCGCGCTTCATAACAATCACCTAACGAATAGAAATCGTATTGGCGGCGATTGTCGAATTGACCGCATTCATTTTGCGGATGGTGGCTTCTTGATCGATCTCGGTTGTAATCGAACGTGCCCTTGTCATGTCGACATTGTTCAAGACCACGTTCGAATTGGTCATCGCTGTTTGACGAACCATCGCGTCTTGGTCTGTGTCCAAATTCGAGATCAGAGCATCATCAATGGTCAGCGCGTTGGCGCGAATAGAGCTATTCAATGAGGCGATGTCAGTCATTGTGGCGTCTTGCTCTGCTTCGAACCGCAAAACGTTGCTACCGTTTCGGTTTAGTCGCGCTTGAGAAGCGTTCTGCATCGCGTTTTTGAACTGTTTAGCGCCTTGAGGGGCCGCCTGAGCTGACATTGGCAGCATCAGACCCGTGGCAACCAAGGCTGCGGTTATGAGTGTAGAAGTTTTCATGTTGAACCTTTGCGTGTTTTTTTGACGCTTCCCGGACACCAAAAGGCACCCTCAAGCCGTTTAAGTGTCGCAAAATCGCCTCCAACCGACCGATGCTTGGCAGGAGAGCCGGATAGCCCTTTGTTTATCGAGGTTTCAGCGGGGGTGCTGCTTCTGGAGAAGGGCGCCAAGCGGTCGTATTTTCCGCAAAATGCAAGAGTAGGTGCAATGGCTGGTATTGCAGCTTGCAACAAGGCGCTTTGGAGAACCTCAACATTCAGCAGAAATGACAAAGAAGTGGCGTGGGGGCTGCACGGAATTCGGGGTCTATCCTCACCAATCCGTAACCAAATTTCCCCACGAATCCCTTCTAAGTCAGGGAAATCTCCTGTTTTTCAATAAAAAATTATTGAAAAACGGCAATAATGTTCCCATGTCATCATGAGGTTCAAATCAGGGAGAACCGGAAATGGAATTAGGAATTTTCGTAGGTGTTGCCGCATTTGCAGGGCTGATTTTGCTCTTTTCGGCAGTGACCATTGTTCCGCAAGGATTCAACTACACGGTTGAAAACTTTGGACGTTACACAAAAACCCTTGGGCCAGGTATGGACTTCATCATCCCATTCTATCAGCGGGTCGGCCGCAAAATGAATATGATGGAAACAGTGCTGGATATTCCAACCCAGGAAGTGATCACCAAGGATAATGCGCAGGTTTCATGTGATGCTGTCGTATTTATCCAAGTCGTTGACCCGGTATCGGCGGCCTATGAGGTCAATAACCTCGAAAACGCGATTACCAATCTGTCGCTGACCAATATCCGGACCGTGGTTGGTTCCATGGATTTGGACGAGGTTTTGTCTAACCGTGATGACATTAATGCGCGGCTTCTATCCGTGGTGGATGCGGCGACCAATCCCTGGGGCGTGAAAGTCACTCGGATTGAGATTGCAGACTTGTCGCCACCCGCGGATATTACCGAAGCCATGGCGCGTCAGATGAAAGCCGAGCGTCTGAAACGTGCGGAGATTTTGACCGCGGAAGGTGAAAAACAGTCGGCCATTCTGCGCGCTGAGGGTGAAAAACAATCAGCCATTCTGGAAGCAGAAGGGCGCCGGGAAGCCGCATTCCGCGATGCTGAAGCACGGGAACGTGAAGGTGAAGCGGAAGCAAAAGCCACAGCGTTCGTGTCAGAAGCCATTGCCAAGGGCGACGTGAATGCGATCAATTACTTCTTGGGACAGCAATATGTCACCGCGTTTGAAAAGCTCGCTTCTGCGGGCGGCAATAAGACGGTGATCATTCCTGCGGAATTCAGCTCGATCATCGGTACGATTGAAGGCATTCGCGGTCTGACCGATAGCGCGCAGGCGGCGGCGGCGACCCGCACCGCGGTTCCGCCAGCCGGAAACCGAGGATAGGAGGCGATTATGGAAGGTTTGGACCTAACACTCTGGCCGCCAAATGCTTGGCGCTGGTTGGCCTTGGCTTTGATCCTGTTCTCGATCGAGATGATGACCGGTACATGGGATCTGCTTTGGATCTCGATTGCAGCGGCGTTCACGTCGGCTTTCGCGGCCTTCGCACCGAGTGGAATTGCGGGTTGGGAAGGCCAGCTCCTTTTCTTTGCGATTGCGACCGTGATCTTGTTCATCATGGGGCGGACCTTGTTCCGGCGTATGCGTGAAGATGTTGAAGAGCATCCGACCCTGAACAAGCGCATGGCGGGTACGCTCGGTCAGCGCGGCGTGGTCGCCGACGATTTTTCCGGCGGACTCGGACGGGTCAAGCTTGGCGACACGGTCTGGTCAGCGCAAAGCACGGATGGAGCAAACCTCGCCAGCGGTGTGCCGGTAATCGTCGAAGCGACCGAGGGTACGGTTTTGAAAGTCCGACCCGCGTAAGACGGACTGAGACGAAGCTTGAAAGACAAAAGCCGCTCCTCCCGGGGCGGCTTTTTCGATTGAGGCTGGCTTCTGATCTTATAACTCAGGTATGCCCGAAGGCGAACAAGTCCGACCAGGCGGCAAACAAGAGAGTTGGCCATCTTGATAGCAACTCACGGCGGATGGGTCGCAGCAACGACACCCGCCTCCGGTCAACACGAGTTCGTTTTCAAAGTTCAGATCAGGCGATTGTGAGAATTCGAAACCGGTCCATTGGAAGATGCGCTGAAAATCACCTATTTTAAGGCTCGCGCTGAAATCGAATACGGGTCCAAGCGTGCCGCAAACATCCTCACGAATGACTGTGGTTTGCCATGGCCCGGTTTCCGCCCTGCAACCCACGGAGTCCCAAGGCACAAAGACGATGCCATCGCGAAAGAATCCGCCTTTCCCATCGTCATCATAAATGGCGCGGATCGGATTTTCGCCTGACCCAATGCCGAGCCCTAGAGAGTTGACCCTTTCTCGGCAAAAAATGAACGACTTGGAGACTTCAGTTTTAAAAGCTTCTGAACATGCGCGTTCCGTCGGCACAATATTGCTGTTGCCGCAAATCGCGCTCTGCGGAGACTCAGGTGAGGAGGTCATATTGCTTGAGCAAGCGGTGATGAAAATGGTTGCGACTAAACTGAGAGTCAAATTGACAAAGCTCTTCATGCCTCACCTCAAAATATACTTTAAGAATGAAATAATAAAATAATTAAAGATTTGATGAAGCATAAAATAAGCAAGTAATAAAGTGCATATACGAAAAATAAGTATTCTAATACAAATAATAGTCATGCGTTTTCCGTGGTTTCAACGATCTTGTGGCTGCGCCTCAGGCTCGGTACCTCTGAAAGAAAAGGGCGGCACATGACCATCACACAAACGCTAGATCCCCTTCCAATGCAGCCCGAAGCCGAGCCGTGGCCAACAGAGCGAGGGCCGGTAGGTGGCCTACATGCCGGTGTCGATCGCGCGCGACTAGACCTGTTGCTCGATCGTGGTTTTGAAGCGCAAGAGACCTATGGCGAGACACACGCTTTTCTCGCTATTCAGGGGGGCAGGATCGTGGCCGAGCGCTACGGCCCCGGATATGGGCCGGAAAGCACACACCATTCTTGGTCAATGGCGAAATCAATGACGCATGCTCTGGTGGGAATTGCAATTGAGGATGGCGTATTGGATCTACATGCGCCGGTCGAAGTGCCGGAATGGTCCGAGCCCAATGATCGGCGTAGGGCCATCACGATGGAGCAATTACTGCGTATGTCCTCGGGGTTGGAATTCGCCGAAGAGTACGAAGATGCGAACGTGTCAGACACAATCGAGATGCTGTTTGGGCCCGGCAAAGATGATGTCGCGCATTATGCGGCGCGCAAACCGCTAGAGCATGAGCCAGGCACATTCTGGTCTTACTCGAGCGGCACAACGAATATTATCTGCCGCGCGCTGGCGCAAAAGCTGGGGCTCGACCAAACGGGGTTTGAAGCGTTCATGCGGACGCGTTTGTTAGACCCGATCGGGATGCGGTCGGCGCTCCCCAAGTTTGATGCTGCAGGGACGTTTCTCGGATCGAGTTTCTGTTTTTGCACGGCGCGCGATTTTGCCAGATTTGGTCTTTTATATTTGCGTGGTGGAATGTGGGATCAACAGCAAATCCTGTCCCGTGAATGGGTCGATCATGCGCGTACACCGACCCCTCATGTGCCCGCTGAGGAGCCAATGGGGTATGGTGGGCATTGGTGGCTAGATTTAGCCGGGCCGGGGAGTTTCTCCGCGAATGGCTATAATGGGCAGTACATAGTCCTAGTATCTCAAAAAGACCTCATCTTGGTCCGTCATGGAGCCTCGGAGGCACATAAGGACAATGTCCGTGAATGGCTCGCGGCTATTGCCGATTGTCTGTAGGTCTCTCCCCCCGCTGGCAATCGATTTGTAGAATTTAAATAAAAACCCGCAGAAGTTGTAAAAGCCTCATAAAACCGGTCGATCTAATTTTGAGGCCTGAGTCTAGGGATCACGCTCGTTGTGGGAGCCTAGACTTATGTTGTTTCAAAGATGGTGGCGTCGTTTCGCTCAGGATTTCCATGCGGTCACCGCGATCATTTTCGCGGCGTGCTTTATCCCGATCATTTTGGTCGTCGGCTTTGCTGTCGATTATGGGATGTATCTAAATCAAAAGCAGAAAGTACAGCAGGCCTTAGATATGGCGGGTCTGGCTGCGGCGAAGCATTTACGCATGGATTTAAGTGCCGCCGATCAAACCGTCGAAGACATCGCCCAAGTCTATTTCGACGCAGAGTTGGCGAGCAATCACGTCGCGGCGATGACGGACGTGACCTTGGTTCGCAGTGGGATGCGCATCAATCTCGATGTGGATGGAACGATGCCAACCAGTTTTACCCATTTGGCTGGGATCGACACGATGCCGTTGGATACAGAGGCTGAGGTGATTTACGGGGTTCCGAGTGCAGCAGAAATTGCACTTGTCTTGGACGTATCTGGGTCGATGAACGGTGTTGATCCAGGCGAAACCCGTTCGCGCATAGACTCCTTGAGAACCGCCGCGAAAGATATGATCTCGGTCCTGCTCGACCCCAGTTCGACGATTCCTGTTAAGATCGCGATCGTGCCGTTCTCCAATATGGTCAGCGTTGGTACGGACCGGGCAGGGGCGCTTTGGCTGTCGGTTCCAGTAGACGCGACCCGCACCGAGCAGGATTGTCGAGTCTCAGATGAGTGGTACCAGAACCATTGTACGCGGACCTATTCTGAATGCATGAGGGACGGAGTCCGATCGCAATGCGGAACTTGGGATTGCAGCGGCGTAACGACCGTCGCTGCGGAATATGTGTGCACCGAAACGCACCACACGCTGACGTGGCACGGCTGTGTGCGACCGCGTCCAGAATATTCTCATCTGAAAGATGCCCATTATTACACGCAGCGTATCCCGGGTGTTGTTAGCTTCAATGAGAGAGGCTGTGCGCCGCGCATGTTGGAATTATCCGATGTGGTCCACGATCTCGAAACACGGATCGATAGTTTAGAGCC
>JABSQA010000055.1:0-5857 GCA_013213825.1 Henriciella sp. | reverse complement strand
ACACTTACATTCCATCTGGCTTGATGTGGGGTCTGCGCATGCTGACGGGAAACGCGCCATTCCCCGCGGATCAAAGTATCTCAGGTTTTGCGGCCAGTGGCGGTCTCAAAACCATTATTCTCATGTCCGACGGTGCGAACACGTTGGCACCTGAAGTGACGGGTCAGATCGAGGATGATTTAGATGGCAGTATTGCAAACCCTAACACGCGCGAAATATGTCGAACGATCAAGGGCAGAGGCGTCGAGATTTATACGGTTGCCTATAATATCACTGATATAGACACGGCCGCCCTTTTGGAGGCGTGTGCTTCGAGTGAATCGCGCTTCTTCGCGGCAAGTTCAACGGATGAATTGAAAGCGGTCTTCGAACAGATCACGAAACAGCTGCAACGAGATATTGCTGTATCCGGCTAATAACCGCGCTGAATCGAAAACAGACGCCCTTGGCGGTTTTCGCTAAGGGCGTCTGCGGTGGGGTGTGGCTTATAACTCCGACAGTTTTGGCGTTGTGCCCGCGGTTCCCATCCAAGCCTCTTCAAAAAGGTCGCGGGCATAGGTTTCAGACCGAGTGTCCCCTTTGGCGCGATAAGTCTCAGCTAGGCCGAACAAGGCGTATGCATTGTTGGGTGCTTTGATCAGGGTCTTATAAAACTCTCGCTCCGCTCGATCATATTGACCGTCCAGCAGTAGATATAGGCCGAGTGTTTGGCGGGTCGGATAATACCACCAGGTCGGCTCGAAATAGGGCAGTTGGGCTTCGGCGGCCGCGGCGGCCTCCAACCGATCAATCGCACTTTTCAAGTCGCCACTGGCGGCTTTCATACGCCCTTCCAAAGTCAGCTGAGCCACCTCATGCACGCCTGCCAATGGGGTCAGATAGATGGTGCCATAATCCCCAAACGTGGGTTCATTTGTAAGCGCTTTAAGGCTGTCCAACTCAGATTGTGCGCCAGCCATGTCGCCCTGACGGGCCAATACGGTTCCGCGTGCATAACGCCAAGCCGTCCGCATATAGAGGTGCGCTTCTGCGGGCTCAGGCGTCGCCAAAACGGTTTCGCCGGTCGAGAAAATCAAGTCGGTGAAGATGGGTGAAGCGGCGATGTGCTCACCGAGCGGGTTTGGTCCAGACGGATCGATTTGAGCGAGGGCTTCCAGCTTGTCCGCCATTTCCAGCGCGGTTACGGCATTGCCTGCGAATTGCGAACTAGCGACAACGAAATGGACATTGTGCGGATAATAGACGCTGCCATAGACCGCCGCATTGTCGCTGCCGGCGATGTAAGCCTCATCGGCTTCGATCGCGGCGATGTTCGACTCGTGAGACTTCTTCCATTTGCCCAGGCGCAAATAAATGTGAGACGGCATATGGACCAAATGCCCTATCCCGAGATTCTGCTCCCTTAAACTGTCGGCGTACGCCTCAGCTCGGTACGGGTCCACGGATGACTCTGTAATGTGAATATAGAGGTGGATTGCTGGGGCGAAATCCGGATCGATGGCAAGCGCTTCTTCAATGAACTCCAACGTTCGTTCCGTCCGACCCTGAGGTTCGCGGGCGCCGGGTTGCCAATAATCCCAAGGTTGGGTGTCCATATTGGCTTCGGCCGCGAGGGAGAGAATGAGTTTATCATCCGGAAAAGCGTCGGCGACATCGTCCATTGCTTCTGCATAGTCCATGGCATTCTCGGCCACGGCGTCGTCTTTAATGCTATAGCGGGTGCCGAGCGCTTCGATGAGTTGCTGCTCATGCGCCGCGGCAGTGTCTTTCAAATCGAGCGCTTTACCCGTGGCGACCAGACCTGCAGCGCCGCGTGCAGCGTCATATGGGATATTGATATTGCTGCCGAAGGACAGGCCTTCACCCCAGAAACACATGGCGCAATTTGGATCGATGGCTTGTGCTTTGCGGAAAGCAGCAATGGCTTCGTCATGATTGAAATTGGCCATATGCGCCATGCCGGTATCGAACCAGAGCTGAGCCTCTGCACGCTCGGTCGAGATGGGGTAGTGAAAGTGCTCTGTGACGGCAGCAGGTAAGGCAAAGGCGCTACCATAATCGAAACCTGGATTGAGCTTGGCCGCGGTCTCTAAAGCGGTGGCGGAGGCTTGCGTGGCGCGAGAGCTACACATGCTTTGCGATAAGGTTACAGGGTCAATGAAGGGCGCAGTCTCTTCTTCAACCACATTGGTCTCAGCGGGGTCTGATGAGACACATGAGGCCAGGCCCAATAGCCCTGCGCTCAGGCCGAGCCATTTAAAATTATTGAATGTCATATTGCGTCCTCCTCCGACCCCTCACTACCACAGATTGTGCAATCCGTTAACCAAACCCGGCTCGACTGCGCCAAGTCTTTGCAATCTTCACCACCGCGATTAGACCCGCGCTATCACTCAATATGAAAGGCCGTGCCGATGCGTGACGGGGGTCGAATAGCAGCAGCCATTGACGTTCTCAGCGATGTTTTGGGGCGTCATCAGCCGGTAAAAGTTGCCGCTCGTGATTGGGGCAAGCGGGCGCGTTATGCGGGGTCGAAAGACCGTGCATGGGTGTCCGGACTGGTCTTGGATGCTTTGCGCAAGCGGAACTCGATCGCTCATGCGATGGATGATGATACGCCGCGGGCGCTCATCCTTGGAGCGCTAAGCTTTGCTTGGGGCTGGGATATCCGTCGGATCGATGACGCGATGGATGAGCAGCATGCACCGAGCGCGCTGACCATGAAAGAACGCGAGCATTTGGTGATGGCGCCCGATGTCACGGCCGAGCCTCATATTGCTGGCGATTATCCAGATTGGCTCACCCCGCACATGCAACGCGCCTTTGGCGAATTGGCCGCGGTGGAGGGGCAAGCCATGGCGGTTCGCGCAGATGTCGACTTGCGGGTCAACACTTTGAAAGTCGATGCGGAAAAAGCCGGTGGTCCTTTGCGCAGCGCCAAAGCGGAGCCCTCGCGCCTTCTCCACAATGCTTATCACATACCAGCGCGTGACCCGTCTCAACGCGAGGCGAGCTTAGACAATATCCCAGCCTATTCAAAAGGCTGGGTCGAAGTCCAAGACGCGGGTTCGCAAATCGCCGCGGCGGCAGCGAATGCGAAAGCGGGTGAGCAGGTCCTAGATTATTGCGCGGGCGGCGGCGGGAAAACCTTGGCGTTGGCTGCGGCGATGGGCGGCAAGGGGCAAGTCTTCGCCTACGATATTGATGGGCGTCGGCTGAGCGCGATCATTCCGCGGCTTAAACGCTCGGGCGCGCATAATGTACAATAGCTGCATCCACGCGAGCCAGAAGCGCTTGAAGCACTGAAAGATCAGATGGATTGTGTGTTCGTCGATGCGCCATGTACGGGCACGGGCACGTGGCGCCGTCGGCCAGATACGAAATGGCGGGTGAAGCCGAAATCATTGGACACGCGCATCAGTCAGCAAGATGAAGTGCTCAGCAAAGCGGCAACCTACGTCAAACCGGGTGGGCGCTTGCTCTATGCCACATGCTCCTTCCTGGTTGAAGAAGACGAAGACCGGGTCGACGCTTTTCTGGCGCGGACCCCTGGTTGGATACAGGAAGATGCGGTTCAACATGCGGCCGAGAGTGAGTTGCTCACCGATGCGGGCCTGGCCATTATCAAAGCTGGGCAGGGACCTAGTGGGAGTGTTCGCCTAACCCCGCGCAGCGCTGGAACCGATGGCTTTTTCTTCGCTGTTCTGAGACGTCAAAGTTAACACAACTCGGGAAAATCGCTGGCGCGTTTTCGGCTCACCTTCAATTTGCTGTGGCATATTTGCGGTTTGGGGAGGAGACCGCTCATGGCTGTTACGACAAAAGATGGTGTCACCGAACTAAAACCCACGGCCTGGAAATGGTTCGCAGGGGCTTTCGCTGTGTTCTTCCTCGTACCGGGTTTCGGGTGGATGATTGCAGGCGTCTTTGCCCTGATGGGGGCAGGCGTTTTGCAAAACCTGACTTTGACCACGCAAGGTTTGAAAGTCCGCAATTGGTTCTCGACTAAGGAATATGCTTGGGCCGACATCAGCGATTTTCGAGTTTACAAAGTTCGCTCTGGCCTGATCACGGCGGCAAATATGGTCTCTTTCACCCAGGCCAAGAAAGATGGCAGCGTAATGGGCAATGCTGCAAAATTCCTGGTTGGCGGTACGGATTCAATCCCCGCTGTCGGGATGCCAGCGAAGAAGCTCATTCAAGTTATGGAAGCGTATAAGCGCGGCTTCATTCCAGAAGACAGTGCTATGCCGGAGCCAAACTTACCGCCGTCGCTGCCCGTATTCACAACACCCGCGACCGCGAAGCTCGAACCGATCAAACGTGAAAAAGCGCGTCCGCGTGCTGTCCCAGCGACCCCGCGAGCGCAAAACCGCGGGGGAGCAAAACAGCCAAACCTTGGTGGCACGCACAAGGCGAGGACCCCATTGGTGCAAGAAGGCGGCGGTCTGTTCGGGCGGCGGCGTTCAAACTCACCTTTCCAATCGTGAATTGCCCTGGTTGAGCCCACAGCGGGACTCAGCTAAAGGGCCGCATGGCTGATCACAAACATGAACGCGCGCTGATTATCGACTTTGGCAGTCAGGTCACGCAACTCATCGCCCGCCGCCTTCGCGAGAGCGGCGTCTATTGCGAAATCCATCCCTTCAATAAAGTCGATGATACGTTCCTGAGCACGTATGACCCACAAGCGGTGATCTTGTCTGGGGGACCGGCCAGTGTGACCTGGGATGAGAGTCCGCGCGCGCCAGATGCGGTGTTCAAACTCGGGGTTCCGGTCCTCGGGATTTGCTATGGTCAGCAAGTGATGATGGAGCAATTAGGCGGGCGCGTTGAAAGCGGGACAAGCCGTGAGTTTGGCCGTGCCTATATCGACAAAGTTATGGACGATCCCATTCTCGATGGACTTTCTTTCGAGGGCGAAGGGGAGCAAGTCTGGATGAGCCATGGCGATCACGGCGCAGAAATGGCCAACGGTTTTGCTGTGATCGCAAAATCGCCTGGCGCGCCTTATGCCGTGATTGCGGATCCGGCGCGGTCGTTCTACGGCACGCAATTCCATCCGGAAGTCGTTCACACGCCACATGGCGCGACGATGCTGAAGAATTTCACGCATAAGATTGCCGGCCTAAAAGGCGATTGGACGATGGCCGCCTATCGCGAAGAAGCGATTGAGAAAATCCGTGCTCAAGTCGGTTCGGGTCGGGTTATTTGCGGCCTCTCTGGAGGCGTCGACAGCTCGGTAGCAGCGGTGCTCATTCATGAAGCCTTCGGCAGTCAGTTGACTTGCGTTTATGTCGACCATGGCCTGATGCGCATGAATGAAAGTGAGCAAGTCGTCAGCTTGTTCCGCGAGCATTACAATATCCCGCTGGTGCATGTGGATGCGTCGGATCTGTTCCTCGGCGAGCTAGACGGCATCTCAGACCCAGAGAAGAAGCGCAAGACGATCGGCAAACTCTTCATCGATGTGTTCGAAGCTGAGGCTAAAAAGATTGGGGGGGCAGATTTTCTCGCCCAAGGTACGCTGTATCCAGATGTCATTGAAAGTGTCAGCGCGATAGGCGGTCCCTCAGTGACGATTAAGAGCCACCACAATGTAGGCGGCTTGCCCGAACGCATGAATATGCAATTGGTCGAGCCCCTTCGTGATCTGTTCAAAGACGAAGTGCGTGCATTGGGGCGAGAGCTCGGTCTGCCTTACGCGTTTATCGGCCGCCACCCATTCCCTGGCCCAGGACTCGCCATCCGGATCCCAGGTGAGATTACGCGCGATAAAGCCGACACACTCCGCAAGGCAGACGCGATTTACCTTGAGGAGCTGCATAAGACCGATCTCTATAATGAGATTTGGCAA
>JABSQA010000054.1 GCA_013213825.1 Henriciella sp. | reverse complement strand
ACCGCCCGCAAGGCGCGATCGACAGCTGTTCCCATTGGTGAGTTTCCAAGTGGACGCCGCGCAGGTTGGATCAGATCCAGGGATTGTATCGTACCGGTCTGTGTGAGCTCGACCTTCATACGGACGTTCAGTCGCTCTGGGTACGGCTGATCATCAACACCTTGCCAGCATTCTTTGACTCGGTTGTACATCACCGTTTCGAGTCGAATGATATTCGCATTACGCTCGCCAGCACCGGGATGATTCCGTGTTTCGGCCGGTTTTGGCGCGTTCTCTAGCGCTGTCTCAGGTTCAGGCGTGACCGGCTTTGGTTCTGGACGTTTCTCGCGAGTGGCCCGCTCACTCTTAAAAGTCGAATCGCTTTGATTGAGAAAATCCATCAAATCATCATTCGGCCGTCGCGGCGCGGGATCTGGCTTTTTCTCTGGCTCAGGCTCAGGTTCGTCTTCTTCTTCGGGCCGCTCAGGCTCAAAGTCAGGCAATAGGTCTTCGGGATTCTCTTCTGGCGGCGCCGCTTCGATATCCGTGACATCTTGCTCGGCTTCTGGAAGCTCTTCTTCGATTGGGTCTTCAGGAACCTCTTCGGGCTCTTCGGGTTCCTCAGGCGCGGCGTCTTCGGGCTCTTCCGGTTCGGTTTCAACCAAGGGCGCAATATTCGTAATCTCGCCAATCTCCGCGAAATTGACATCCACAGCTTCCAACTCAGTCGCGAGGACGCGCGTGCTCGTGCCCCAATAGGGAAACGTCACATAAGACGCCCCAATCACAGCGGCATGCGCAATAATAGAAGCTGGGAGGCCGCGGATCATACGCTACTGAGTCCCTTCCACACGTGATTTGGGATCGGTGACCAAAGCAATATTGGTGAAGCCCGCATTCTTCATTTGCGTCATCACGGCTAGAACTTCGCCATAAGCGGCATTTGTATCGCCCTGCAGGAAGATACGCTCTTCATAGCCTTCGCCGGCAATGGCCAGCAATTTCGAGGTCAGCTCCTCAAGCTCAATCTCTGTCTCAGAGATATATACTGTCGCGTCTTGGGTGACCGTGACGAGCAGCGGTGTTGTCCGCGGGACGGTGAGATTGCTCGTCGCCGCTTTCGGCAAGTTGACTTCTACACCGCGTTGCAGCGCCGTCGCGGTGATCATGAAAATGATCAACAGAACCAACATGACATCCACCATGGGCGTTACATTGATATCGGCGGTAAAGGTGCGGCGGCCGCGGCTGCGACCAGAGGATCCAAGCGTCGCCATTAGATTGGTCCATCACTGGCGCGGCGCGACAAGCGAACCAGTAAGTCTTGGCTGAACGCGTCGAGCATGTCGGCATAGCGGTTCAGGTCGCCAGAGAATTTATTGTAGAAAATTACCGCTGGGATCGCAGCAATCAGACCGAGGCCTGTCGCAAACAAGGCCTCCGCAATGGGTCCGCCAACCACGGCGAGGCTGGTATCTTCCTGCGCACTAATGTTCAGGAAGGCGTTCATGATTCCCCAAACCGTACCGAACAGGCCGATATAGACAGAGGAAGAACCGATCGTTGCCAGCGCACCAATGCCGTTCGAGACATTGCCCACTTCGCGATCGACCGTGGCCCGTAATGATCGTTCCGCCCGCGCCACCAATGCAGCATGCTCACTCGGCGAAACAGATTTCGCATCTCGCCATTCGCGCGAGATCGCGGCGAAGAGTTTCGCCCCGGCATTGTTCGAGCTTTGACCTGGGCGCAATTCATATTCATCGGCGCGGCCATTCCAAAAAGCTTCTTCAAACTCTTTGGCTTTTTTGCGCGCGCCACCTATGGCGAAGAATTTTTCCGTGACCACGGCCCAAGACCAAATACTGGCAATGACGAGCGCGATAAGCACGGCTTTGACCACTGGATCGGCCGCCAGAAGCAGCTCCACCATGGAGAAGGCGCCCTGGGTGTGAACATCAGCCATCGCTTCAGGATTCATAAGCGTGTCCCAATCTTTCTGATTTGCGGCCAACGCCGACTTTACAAACTCGTGTTTCTATCCGCGGAGAATCGGGCGGAAACGTGACGTTTCGCCTTGTTATCTGCAATGTTCATGGGAATGCTGCGATTGGGTTAAGGAATCCTGGATTGTGGTTAACTTATGGGCCGAAAGCTTGCTTTTTTGTTCATTTAAGGCGACCCGATTGAGCGGGAGGTAGAGTGAACATGACTGGCTATGTGCTTTATGGCAGCGATATGAGCTATTTTTCCGGCAAGGCGCGCGCCTATTTACGCTGGAAAGGGATAGACTTTACCGAAATCGCGCCGACGCCGGAGGTCATGAAGTCCGAAATCATGGCGAATATTGGCTGGCCCGTGATTCCGGTTCTGAAGACCCCCGAAGGGGAGTATGTTCAGGACACCGCCGATATTATTGCCCACTTTGAGCAGAAAGGCGGCGCCCCATCGGCGCTACCGCCACTGCCATTGCAGCTTATGGTCACCTTCCTTCTGCAACTCTATGCGGATGAGTGGCTGACTTTGCCCGCGATGCATTATCGCTGGAACCATAATGAAGACTGGATCTATGGCGAGTTCGGCAAGAATGCCGCGCCCAACGGCACGCCAGAAGAACAATATGAAGCCGGCAAGAAAGTCGGCCAGCGCTTCCGCAGCTTTGTCCCCATGCTTGGCGTCACGCCAGAAACCGCGCCGGGGGTCGAAAAAGCTTATGAGCAATTCTTAGCGGATTTCTCTGCCCATCTGAAAAAGCTGCCTTACTTGCTCGGCACGCGCGCAAGCTATGCCGACTTTGCCATGATCGGCCCGCTCTATGCGCATCAGTATCGCGATAAATTTTCTGGCGAGCATATGAAAGAGAAAGCGCCTCTGGTCGCCGATTATGTTGAGCGGGTCATTGCGGGCAAAGGTCAAACCGGCGCGTTTGTCGCCAATGATGACATCCCGAAAACGCTCCTACCGATTCTGAAAGCCGCCCTCGGCGAGCACATCCCCGTTCTATCGGCGACGATCGACAAATATAATGAATGGGTCGAAACCGCCGAGCCACGTGCCGAAGTCCCCCGCGGCGTCGGCATGGTCCCGTTCGCGACCGGCGGACATGCCGGCATGATCTCCGCCCGGACCTTCTCCCTACTCCGCCTGCAAGACGCTTTGGACGTCTATCAAATGATGATGCCGTCTGACCGCAAACGTGCAGATGCTATGTTGGCGGCGGTGGACGCCAGCGGGTTCAAATCGCTGCGAATTGATCCGCGCCTGACACGGCGGAATTATAAACTGGCGCTGGCTTAGAAGCGACGGTCACAAAAAAGCCGCCCCGTTCGGAGCGGCTTTTTCAATTCAGTTCTCAACGAAAACCCTAGCCTTCGCCGCCTTCATCAGTCTCGAATCCACGGATGCGGAGCAGCGGCTCGATGGTTGGGTCGGAGCCGCGGAAGAGGCGGTATAGTTCATCCGCAGGGCGCAGGCCGCCGGACTCGTAGACCCATTTCTTCAAACGCGCGGCCAGTTCTGGATCCCAGATGTCGCCCGCTTCTTGGAAAGCGGTGAAGCCATCCGCGTCGAGAATCTCAGACCAGAGATAGGCATAATAGCCCGACGAATAGCCGACCGGGCTGGAGAAGATGTGCGCGAAGTATTGGCTGCGATAGCGCGGCTCAATCTCTTCAATCAGGCCATAGCCTTCGAGCACTTCTTTTTCGAACGCGCGCGCATCCGTGATCGCCAAGGCTTCCTCATGGCTGAGGCGGTGCCAAGCCAAGTCGAGCAAGGAGGCCGCAATGAACTCTGTCGTGCGGAAGCCCTGATTGTGGTTGGACGCTTCCCGCATCTTCTCGATCAGCTCGATCGGGATCGGCTCACCCGTTTCATAGTGAAGCGCATATTCCGCCAACATTTCTGGCTCACCCGCCCAATGCTCAAGGATCTGGGCTGGGAATTCGGTATAGTCACGCGGGCCATCAACGCCTGAGAATTCAGAATATTTGATCTGCGTGATCAGGCCGTGCAAACCGTGACCGAATTCGTGGAAGAAGGTCTCAACCTCGCTGAAATTCATCAGCGTTGGATCGTCACCTGCCGGTGTGATCAGGTTCAGATTGTTGGTGATGATCGGACGGACTTCGTCGGCATCATCATAATTGGTCGACGGCCGATAGGTGCTCATCCAAGCGCCGCCACGCTTCGAGTCACGCGCATACATGTCCATCATGAACAGGCCGAGATGTTCGCCCGTCGCTTTGTCTTTGACATCATAAGCGGTGACGACCGGGTTCCAGCCTTCAACATCGACATCTTCCAAAGTGATGTCGAACAGGCGTTCGGCCATGCTCCACGCC
Organism: Henriciella sp.; assembly: GCA_013213825.1. Lineage (GTDB taxonomy): Bacteria > Pseudomonadota > Alphaproteobacteria > Caulobacterales > Hyphomonadaceae > Henriciella. The sequence continues at coordinate 17,539 of JABSQA010000054.1, read as the reverse complement.
CCGGCGCGGACGGCAGACAGTTCAAAATAAGGCTTCAGCACATTGCCGTCGAAATTGTATTTCTCTTGGCGCACCTTCTCGCTGTAATGCCACCAGTCATGACCGGCGAAGGTGAATTCGTCCCCGATCAGCGCTTGCATTTCGTCGCGCTCAACCTTTGCCTGTGCGAGGCCGGGTTCCCAGACACGGACCAAGAAGTCTTCCACGGTCTGTGGAGTGCGGGCCATATTATACTCGAGAATATAATCAGCATGGCTGGCATAGCCGAGCAGTTCGGCTTTCTCAGCGCGCAGTTGCGCGATCTTGATCAGCAGCGGGCCATTGTCTGTGTCGCCCTCGGTGGCACGAAGGCGATAGCCGTCAAACATTTGCTGGCGCAAATCACGGTTCTCAGACTGCGCCATGAAGGTTTCATAGACGGACCGATCGACCGTCAGGATCCATTTATCACCATCTTGCAAGGCGGCTTTGAAACTGTCGGACAGTCCGGCCAATTCCGCTTCATCGGTGATTTCGAGCTTAAACGCCTTGGTTGAGGCGAGCAGGTTTTGCGAGAATTGCGTGGTCAGCCCAGACAATTCTTCATTGATTGCGGCCACTTTCTCTTTCACATCAGCGCTCTGCGTGGCGCCGGCGCGCTCAAAGCCGCGATAGGTCAGTTCAACAAGACGCAGATCTTGCTCATCTAACCCCAGCGTCGGGGCAGCATCGCGCACCGCGCTTACGCGTTCAAATAGAGCCGCATTAAAGCTGATAGAGTCACCCACTGCCGTGACCTTTGGCCAAATCTCTGTTGCGAGACCTTGCAGCGTTTCATTTGTATCAGTGCCGGTAATGTTCGAGAAGACGAGCGAGACTTTTGTCAGCGATCCGCCGGCCTTGTCCAAAGCGACAATCGTGTTCTCGAAGGTCGGCGCGTCTGGATTGTTGGCGATGGCGTCAATTTCAGCTTCAAGCTCGGCGATGGCAGCTTCAACAGCCGGCATGAAGTGCTCGTCCTGAATCTCTGCGAAAGGTGGCACGCCATAGGGTGTGTCCCAGTCCTGCAGAAGTGGATTACTGGCCAGCGCGTCGGCATCCGCACTCGCGGTTTCAACCTCAGTCGATTCAGTGGTCGCGGTATCTGTTGAAGCCGAGTCGCCGCCAGGCGCGCGAACAATGTCGCATCCAGCAAGCGTCAATGCGAGCGCAGCCGCGCCCCCGAGAAGGTATTTTTTTGCAGTCATTGGGTCACCTATGAGTGGAACTTTGCGGTGTTTAATCATTTTTTGGATGAGACGCCTAGGGTTTTCCTGTCACACTTGTAGCTGGTTTAGCCGCGCAACGGTCTCTTCAAACTGGGCCATCGTCTCGTTGAGTATGTCTGCGACGGGGCGCACACCCTTAATTCGTCCGGCCACTTGGCCCGTCAGCGCGATGCCAGCCTCCAGGTCGCCACCGAAATAGACTTGTTGCGTGCCAGCGAACTCGCCGAAAATATTCTCCACGCCCTCCTGCTCAATCCGAGTGGTCCGTTCGGTGCGCAAAGCGCGCAAGGCCGGGCCTGGGCCATCTCGGTTGAGAAAGACCGTGTCGGTCGCGTCGGCGTCAACAATCGCTTGTTTCCAATTGTCATGCACCGGGCTTTCAGCGCTGGACAGGATCCGCGTGCCCATCAACACACCTTCAGCACCAAGCGAGAAGGCCGCGGCCATGCTGCCACCGTCCATAATCCCACCGGCCGCCACGACGGGCACATTGACCGCTTCGCATACTTGCGGGATCAAAACCATTGAGGCGACATCTTTGGGATTTTTAAATCCGCCACCTTCGCCACCTTCAACGATAAGGCCATCTACGCCCGCATCAATCGCGCCCAAGGCTGCTTTTAGGCTCGGGACAACATGGAACACTGTCAGGCCCGCTTCTTTCAATTGTCCGGTATATTTTTTAGGATTGCCCGCTGAAGTCGTGACGAATTTGATGCCTTGATCGATGACAAATTGGACAATGTCAGGATCGCGGACAAAGGCTTGGGCGACATTCACCCCGAACGGCTTGTCGGTCAGATCGCGCATTTTCAGAATCTCTTCACGCACCGCATCAAGCTCACCAGAGCTGGTTTCAATAATTCCCATCCCGCCCGCATTTGAAAAGGCAGAGGACAGTTGCGAACGCGCGATCCATCCCATCGCCGCTTGAATAATCGGTTTCTCGATTTCGAGCATCTCGGTGATGCGAGTGTTGAGCGCCATTTGGATCGGTCCTTCTTAGATTCGGGCTTGCGATTGGCGAGTTACCGCCGATGCCGCTGCGGAAGCGCAAGAGCGCCTAGCGGGTTTGGAACAGCTTGAACCGCTCAGTCACGAAAATGATGGAGAGCGAGGCCACGCCGAGCACGACAAAGCCCATCATGAATGGCGCAACGGTTCCGTTGAACTGTCCAGCGACGAGATATCCGATCAAGCTCGCAAATGTGGTCGATGCAAAGCCATAGGCCGCGCTCGCGGTGCCAGCAATCTTGCCCTGCGGCTCCATTGCCAGCGCGGTAAAGTTCGCCCCGAGCATACCGAAACACCCAAAGGTCAGACAGAAGAGCGGGTAGAACAGCCATAAGTGTTCGCCAATCGTCAGCAGGGTGACCACATTGGCCAAGGCTAAAGCGATGAAGGTTAGTAAAACGGTATGGCTGATCCGGCGCATGCCGAATTTCTCAACGATCCGCGAGTTCAAGAAATTCGAGACGGCGAGCGCCCCCGCCACACCTGCGAACCATAACGCAAAGGTCTCATGCTGACCGAACACATCCGTAAAGATCTGCTCCGACGCCGCGACGAAGGCGAAGAGTGCCCCAAAGATAACGCCGCTGGCACACATATATCCGAAAGTGATCCGCGTGGTGAGCACTTGCCAATAAGCACGGCCCGTCTGCGACGGACTGAGCGGTTGGCGGTCTTCTATACGGAGCGTTTCCGGCAAGCGAATTTGAATCCACACCAAAGCCAGCATCGCGGCGATGCTCAATAAAGCAAATGTCCACTGCCATGGCGCCACTAACATCACGCCCGCGCCAATGGTTGGGGCAAGGATGGGGACGACCATGAAGACGGTCATGACCAAGGACATGATCCGGGCCATGGCCCGCCCAGCCAATAGATCTCGCACAATAGAAACCGCGATCACGCGAACGCCACTGGCAAAGACGCCTTGAACGAACCGCATCAGGAGCAGAGTCGCAAATGACGTGGTCATGATACAGGCAATGCCCGCCAAGGCGTATGCCACCAAGCAGATCCGCAACAAGCCTTTGCGTCCGAACCGATCAGAGATCGGCCCGAAGACCAGCTGTGGCGCCCCAAAGCCGGCAATATAGGCGAAGATCACCAATTGCTGATCATTGTCGCGGGTCAGACTGTAAAAGTCTGAAATCTCGCTCAGCGCGGGCAACATAATATCAATGGCTAGCGCGTTCAGCGACATCAAAGCCGCCACCATGATGACCAGCTCCCATTGCGGCAGTGGCAGCGCCCGATCGGGCACTTCAGCTGCAGCTATAGATGGGTCGAGCTTCGTCACGGACGCCTCACTCAATTGAAACCAAGGCGCGGGTTGTGCGCCTGTCTGTGGCGGACTGCAAGTCCTTTCCAAGCCCTTCAGATCGATTTCTTTTGAGTGTGGCCTGGATCTTACTCCGTATCAGGCCGGGCGGCGGGGCAGATGACCCAATGCATGTCATCATCATTCGTTTCGATATCGAAGGCGGTTCGGAGCCTTTGGCATTGATCGACCTGTCCGCGCAGCCCAAATTCGGCTGCCGTTCGCAACAGGTCTTCGCCATCTGAATCCATGCCCCAAAACATGACCACATAGACGGGGGCTGCGCTCGACATGATTTTCTCGCGCGCAATCGGACGGTAATTGGCCAAGGCAGGTCGGCTCCAGGGCGGTGAATCCGCATGCGTCAGCCAGGCCGCGTCCGCCAGGCTCGGCGCCACGAACCCTGTCGGATATTGAGTCGCGAGCACGACAATGCTGCCATCTATGACGGCCTGCTCGGGCAGATCGACCCAAACATAGGGCTCCGTCCAAGAGGTCCATGCAGCGCGCCGAACTTGTGATGGGCCGGTGGCGATGAACAAAGCAGCGCTCGCGATGATCACGCCCAAGGTCCAACGTGACGATTGCATTAGGCCCGGTCGGATCCAACCCAGCAACACCACGCCCATAACCGGCGCCATGACCCAGTATGCGAGGGCATAGCGAATAATTGAGAAGGTCGCACTCCAGACCAGAAAGCTAACAAAAATCCCTGCGGACAGGCTGAGCACAAGACGTGTTTGTTCCGGCCAAACGCGGCGCCGCACATAGCTATAAACGCTAAACGCCATCGCCGCGAGGATCCCTAAATACAGCACCAAAAGGCGCGGATCGGCGGACTCAAACTCATAAATGAGCGCGCCATTGAGCGAAAATGCAAATGGGCGAAAAAGCAGATCTAGCCCGTTAGACGGCAAGAAGCGCTCATCTCTAAACGACTCATCTGGCCCCAGTGGCGCATTAGGAAACGCGCCCCCCAGATTTGGAAAGATTGGGTTCCCAAAAAGCTCCCACATCTGCCAGGCCCAGATGCCGCCCGTAAGGAGCAATCCAACCAAGCCTGATACGGCACAAAGCAACGCCCATTTGATCCGAGTCTGCCAAGTCTCTGCGAGGCCAAGCACGAAAACAGCAAAGCCGACAATATAGACGAGATTGGTCAGCTTCATCCCAGCGACCATGCCAAGCGCCAAACTGCTCACAATCAGCACCAAAGCAGAAGGTGGCCGCTTATCTCGTCCGATGACCAGCACCAAAGCGGCAATGAAGGTAACCGCGCCCCAATGGTCATTTGCTAAGCTCGCGAACATCAGCTGGTTGGGCAAAGCCAGGAAGCCGATAAAGGCGGCGACGAGGATTATTCTTTTATCAAGCGCAACATCTAGGGACCGGGCGAGCCGCACGCCGAGCGCATAAGTCAAAGGCAAGAGCGCCGCTTGCACGGGGCTGATCATAGCCATGACAAAAGGTCCAGGCAGGCGGTCGATCAATGCCCAGAGCAGCGCATTGTGGATTGGATTCAGGAAACTATGAAGGTCAACCGGCGCCATGTCGCGCTGCAATCTTCCCTCAAAGGCGGACCAACCATTATGGATATGATAGTGCGCGACATCAAAGCCCGCATCGCGCGGAATAAAGGCGTTATAAATCGCAAAAACAGCAAACCACAGCGCCCAGATCTTCCAACTGATATGGTAATTGGCTATGCCGCCGTCAGACGCAGATAGCGACTCGGACAAATGGGGTTCAGATGGTGACGGATTTACAGAAGAGGACACTTCGCACCTTTGGCGGTCGCAATGGCCGCAAGCTGTCATCACGACAGCAGGGTATGATTGAAAATTCATTACCCGAGCTCCGCATTAATTTGCCGGGTGAGAACGAACTCGATCCACGCACACTGTTTCCCGAGGCGAAAGAAATTTGGCTCGAAATTGGCTTTGGCGGCGGTGAACATGTCAGCGGCCAAGCCCAGCGCCATCCTGAGATCGGAATCCTTGCAAGCGAGGTCTTTCTGGAAGGGGTCGCCAAACTTCTCGGACAAATCGCGGATGATGGGCTGCAAAACATTCGACTCTATCCGCGCGACGGCCGCGAATTGGTCAACGCCCTGGCGCCCGGGTCAATCGACCGCGTGTTCATACTCTTTCCCGACCCTTGGCCCAAAACCCGCCATCATAAACGGCGCCTGATCCAGCCTGACGTCTTGGATGCTCTGTCGCGTATCGTAAAACCAAACGGCCGGGTCCGTTTCGCGACAGATGTGCGATCTTATGCCGACGAAGCGCTGCAACGCTTTCTTGCCCATCCCGCATTTGAATGGACAGCGCGATACGCTGATGATTGGCGCCAGGCTCCGGACGATCATTTGGAGACTCGCTACCAAACAAAAAAGCTGGGCGACATCGCACCCGTTTATTACGACTTTCGCATCAACTCAAAATCTTGATTGACGCTTTCCAATCATCGCATAGAGTTTCCCAAGAGAAGGGGAGATGATTATGCGAAGCTTATTCATGGCGATGGTGTCTTTATGCCTGGCAAGTTCAATCTCTATTGCATCCGCCCAGGACCTAGACATCACTGAGATCATGGCGGCCAAAGCTGCGTATGACGAATCACAGACCGATGCGCGCCGCGATGCTTTGCTATTGGCTTTGGCCAATTACCAAGGTGACCCGGCTGTCGAGACTGTGAATGCTCATCTCATCGTCATGACTCAGGATGCGCTTTCGGGCAGTTATGAGAGAGTCCGCGAATCCGCGTCGGCGGCGTCACGACATCTTGAGCCCGTCAAAGACATCGTCCCGCGTCAATATATCGATGCCAGCCTGCTTGCGGCCGTTGCCTTATTCAATACGGAACGCGATGGCGATGCCATGATTGAGATGGCGCATGTCGAAGGTTTCGCCGCCTACCATCGCGATTCAACCGGTGAGCGCCCGGATTGGGCCACCAAGTTTAGATGGAAAGCGGAAGCCTGGAACATGGCCATGGACGCCTTCTTCGAGACGGAGAGACGGCGTCATCCCGCCGAAGAAGATCTCAGCGCCATCGTCGCCTCATACCGCCCAGACGATTATGAGCCCACCCCGGCCGCGAGTGAGAATGACGAGGAGGTTTTACCGCTTTGCGAGGGTCGTATTGTCCAGAGTCCTAAACTGAAATATCCAGCCCAGGCCGCAAAAGACGGATTGGTTGGGGCCGTGATCATTCGGTTTGATCTCGATACAGACGGAAAGGTCGCAAATCCAAAAGTGCTCGCATCGGTTCCAAACGAATCCTTTGATGATGAGATCCTCAAAACGATCGTCAAATGGCGGTATCGCGCGAAGAATCGGAAGCAAGTTGGGGTCACTTGCCGGGTTGAGCGCACAAACATTGTGATGCCGTTCAACTTTCTCTTCGGGTCATAATAGTTTCGCTTGACCCGAGAATTAATCTGTGAGCTGCTCCCGCCATCGAATACGGCCGGTCTGAATTGAGAAGACCCCGCCAGGCCGGCGGATAATGAATGTCCCTACCTCTCCGTAATCGACTTCGCGACCGCCTGCATGGTGCAGGACCGGCGCGGCTCAACGGAAAGGGCCCGACATGGCCACCGGAAAAGTAAAATGGTTTAACGCAACAAAAGGCTTCGGCTTTATCGTGCCGGACGAAGGTGGAAAGGACGTATTCGTCCATATCTCTGCCGTCGAACGGTCTGGCCTTCAAGGTCTCGCCGATGACCAAGCGATTGAGTATGAGCTCTATCACGATGAGCGTCGGGGTAAGACTTCGGCCGTGGATTTGAAACTGCTTTAGAAGCTCACGCACACAAGCCATCTAGACAAATGACGTGTGATCCTCTATCTGCACGTCCAAGTCGAAACATATCGGCGGCGGTTCCGGGAACGGGGCCGCCGCTTTTATTTGTCTGAAAGTCCGCATTCTTGATCACCATCAGTCCGCAGGAAGATCGTATTTTGGAGATGGCCGAACCGCTTGCCAGCGAGCTCGGCCTCGAAATCGTGCGCATCCGGATCATGGGCGGGAATCGACCTTTGCTGCAGATCATGATCGAGAAAACGGGCGGCGCACCTACAGATGTTGAAGATTGCGCCACTTTCTCGCGAAACCTATCACCGGTGCTCGAAGCTGAAGATCCGATCAGCGAGGCGTACCGGTTAGAGGTGTCCACGCCGGGCATTGACCGTCCATTGACCCGGATTGGTGATTTTGGTCGCTGGGCTGGACACTTGGCAAAACTGGAATTGACCATGCCATTGGATGGGCGGCGTCGCTTTCAAGGCCTGATCCAGCGCGAAGACGAGAATGGGGTCGCTATTCTCCTCGATGATGACAGCGAATTGGTCGCCCAAGTACATGAAATGAGCAAAGCCAGCTTGGTGCTGACGGATGAGCTGATCGATGCTGCAACTGATGATGGCAGCCTGCCGCCGCAGCCTGGCGACGACGCCTTCGAAGATTTCGAGACAGATGAGTCCGAACAAGATACAATAGAACACAACCCAGAGAGTGGAGCTTGAGGCCATGAGTACCGTTGGCGTTTCCGCAAACCGACTAGAGATTATGCAAATCGCGAAAGCGGTGGCTGAAGAAAAAGCGATTGATCGGTCAATCGTGATCGAAGCCATGCAAGAAGCGATCGAGAAAGCTGCGAAATCTCGCTACGGACAAGAGCATGATATCCGCGCCGTCATTGATCATGACACGGGTGAGCAAAGTCTATGGCGCATTCAGACCGTCGTGGCCGATGATGAGATTGAAGACCCAGCTCAGCAAATCACGCTGAAGGACGCGAAGAAAATCGACGCCGCCCTCGAGCTTGGTGATGAGATTAAAGAAGAGCTGCCGCCATTTGATTTCGGCCGGGTTGCCGCGCAGACGGCGAAGCAAGTCATCATGCAGAAAGTGCGCGATGCAGAGCGTCAGCGCCAATATGATGAATACAAAGATCGCGAAGGCGAAGTCATTAATGGCATCGTGAAACGAGTCGAGTATGGTCACGTAATTGTCGATCTCGGTCGCGCGGAAGGCATTATCCGTCGCAATGACGGTATCCCGCGCGAAAATTTCCAACCGAACGATCGCGTCCGCGCCTATCTCTATAAAGTCAGCCGCGAAGTGAAAGGTCCGCAAATCTTCCTATCGCGCGCACATCCAGACTTTATGGTCAAACTGTTCGCTGCCGAAGTTCCAGAAGTTTATGAAGGCGTCATCGAAATCCGTTCTTGTGCCCGTGACCCAGGATCGCGCGCGAAAATTGGCGTGATTTCGAATGACAGCTCGATTGATCCAGTTGGCGCTTGTGTGGGTATGCGTGGTGCCCGTGTGCAGGCTGTCGTCGGTGAGCTCTCCGGCGAGAAGATCGACATCATTCCATGGAATTATGACGATGCGACCTTTATCGTAAACGCGCTACAACCCGCTGAGGTTTCCAAAGTGGTGCTCGATGAAGAAGAGCAGCGCGTCGAAGTCGTTGTCGCTGATGAGCAATTCCCACTGGCGATTGGTCGCCGCGGTCAGAATGTTCGCTTGGCGTCGCAACTGACGGGATGGCAAATCGACTTGGTCACCGAGAGCGACGATTCCGAGCGTTACCAAATCGACTTCCAGCGCCGTACGGAACTGTTCATGCAGGCGCTCGATGCCGATGAGACCTTGGCTCAGCTTCTGGCCTCAGAAGGTTTCGAAACGGTCGAAGACATTGCCTATATCGGCGCTGAAGATTTCATGCAGATTGAAGGCTTCGACGAAGATGTGGCGGCGGAAATCCAAGAACGCGCCCGCGAGTATCTTGAAAAGCTTGCTGCCGAGCAGGATGCCAAACGGATCGAGCTGGGCGTGGAAGACGCCGTCATGGAACTCGATGGGATGTCACCTGGATTTGCGGTGAAGCTTGGCGAGAATGAGGTCAAATCTGTTGAAGATGTTGCCGGCCTGGTCCCTGACGATCTCACCGGTTGGCGCGAGAACAATAAAGAAGGAAAACCCGTCTGGCAGGATGGTATCCTCAAGAAAGGCGAGATGCGCAAAGACGATGCGCAACTCTTCATCATGAAGGCGCGCGTGCTCGCTGGCTGGATTGAACCAGAAGCTCTCGAACAACTCGAGGCCGAAATGGCTGCGGAAGCCGCCGGTGAGGAAGAAGCGGATCTGACGGAAGAAGAACGCGCATTGCTGGCGCTCGGCGAACTCGGGAAATCCGACGACGAAGCGGCAACGATTGAAGAAACCATTGATGTTTCGGACGAAGACATCTTGGCCGAATTGGAAGGTCTCGATCTCGACGAAGACCTTCTCATGGAGGGCGGCGATGAAGCCGCAAAGTCTGAATGAGCCGGACCAGCGCCTAGAGGCGCATACGGGCAAGCGCGCTGACGGACCTGTCCGTCAGTGTGCGGTCACGCGCGAGCGCTTAGCGCCCGACGCGCTCATTCGCTATGTCCGCAGCCCGGATGGAATGGTGGTTCCAGACGTTTTTGGAAAACTTCCGGGACGTGGCGCATGGGTCACAGCAGACAAAAGCGTGCTTGAAACAGGTCTGTCACAGGGGGTTTTCTCCCGTGCTTTCAAGGCGCAAAGCACGCCCATGACGAATTTGACCGATGAGGTCGAGCGCCAGCTCTTACAACGCTGTAATGGCCTGTTGGGGATGGCAAAAAAGAGCGGTGCAGCCGTGCTTGGATTTGACCAAGTGCGTGCTTATATCCGCAAACAGCCGCCGGGCTGGCTGCTTGAAGCCAGTGATGGTGCAGAAGATGGGCGGAATAAGGTTCATTTTCTCGCCAAGGCGATATATGAAGACGTCAAAGTCGCGGGCGCACTGTCGTCTGCTGAATTGGGCATGGCCTTTGGGCGGGAGCATGTGATACATGCGCTGCTAGAACAAGGTTCCCTCTCTGATGCGTTTGCAGTGGCCTATCGGCGACTGACCGGATTCAGAGTTGCGCCTGAGACAGGCTGGTTCTCCGGCAGGCATGAAGATTTGTGATGATAGGGGTGTTTGGCACGCACCTCGAATGAAAGGTTAAATACCAGGGTACGCATGAGCGATACGAAAGACAAAGGTAAGACAACAGGCCGCAAGCCGCTCTCTGCACCGCGAGGTTCAGGGTCTGGCACTGTGAAGCAAACCTTCAGCCATGGCCGTTCGAAACAAGTGGTTGTCCAAACCAAAAAGAAGCGCACCATTGGCGCGCAGACAAAATCGACTGCGAGCAAACCCGCAGCCAAGAAGCCGGCCGCCGGCGCCGGCGGCAAAGCGCCATCCAAACTGGAGGCCGCCGCAGCGAAGCTGGGCATTACGGTTGAAGAACTGGTTCAACGCCAGAAAGTGCTGCTTCAGCGCAAGAAAGCTGAAGATGCGCGCAAGGCCGAGCAGGAAAAGCAGCAGGCCCGCACCAAGGCGCTAGAAGAAAAGCAAGCCGCCAATAAGCAAAAAGAAAAAGAGCGCGAGGAAGCCGAAGCCCGTCGCAAGGCCGAAGAAGCTGAGCGTAAAAAAGCGGAAGCCGAAGCGAAAAAGAAAGCGGCTGAAGAGTCTAAACCCGCACGCAATGATCGTGGCGGTAAAGGCCAAGGCCGCAATGCGCCGCCGAGCCAAGCAGATATTGAAGCCGCGGCAAGTTCATCTGGTGGACGTCGTAAAGGCGGCCGGAATGAACGCGATGATCGCGACCGCCGTGATCAAGGCGGCGGACGTGGGGGACGCGGCGGCGATTCCAAACGGAGACGCGGAAAGCTCACGATTGCGTCAGCCCTTGGCGACGATGGCGACCGTCAACGTTCACTCGCATCTGTAAAACGCGCCCGCGAGCGGGAACGCGAACGCCGCATGGGGGGCGAACAAAAAGAAAAGGCCTCCGTCGAAGTCACTTTGCCGGAAACCATCACATTACAGGATCTTGCTGGGCGTATGAAAGAACGCGTCGGCGATGTTGTGAAATTCATGATGCAACAGGGTGAAATGCTCCGTTCGAACGATATCATTGACGCCGACACGGCCGAATTGATCGCGGAAGAATTCGGTCACACTGTGAAGCGCGTTTCTGAAGCGGACGTTGAAATTGGCCTTGACGGTCAAGAGGATGATCCGAAAGATCTCGAAGGCCGCGCGCCCATCGTTACCATTATGGGTCACGTTGACCATGGTAAGACGTCACTGCTCGACGCTTTGCGCTCAACCGATGTTGTATCGGGCGAAGCCGGCGGGATCACCCAGCACATTGGTGCGTATCAGGTTCAGCTAAAGTCTGGCGACAAGATCAGCTTCTTGGACACACCGGGTCACGCTGCGTTTTCAGCGATGCGCGCCCGCGGCGCCAATGTGACGGATATCGTTATCCTCGTCGTCGCCGCCAATGATTCAGTGATGCCTCAAACCATTGAAGCGATCAGTCACGCCAAAGCGGCAGAAGTGCCGATCATTGTCGCGGTCAATAAGATCGATCTGCAAGATGCCGATCCAAATCGCGTTTTGACCGACTTGCTCCAGCACGACATTCAAGTCGAAGCCATGGGCGGTGAAGTGCAGGCGATCGAAGTTTCAGCCTTGAAGAAAAAAGGCTTAGACGAACTCACCGAAGCAATCACATTGCAAGCTGAACTGCTCGAATTGAAAGCCAATCCGAAACGGGTCGCGGACGGCATCGTGGTGGAATCGCAGCTTGATAAAGGCCGCGGCCCTGTCGCGACTGTGCTCGTGAAACGTGGCACACTGAAGCGGGGCGACATCGTCGTTGCCGGCGCGCAATGGGGTAAAGTTCGGGCATTGGTCAATGAACGTGGTCAGCAGATGAAAGAAGCAGGCCCATCCATGCCTGCGGAAATTCTCGGCTTGGACGGAACACCGGAACCAGGGGATGCGTTCAACGTTGTTGATAGCGAAGCGCGCGCCCGCGAAATTACGGAATACCGCCAGCGCATGAAGCGTCAGAAGCAAGGCGTTGCGACCCAGCGCGCGTCGCTCGAACAATTCATGACCAGCCTCAAAGACGGCTCGGCGGATACCAAAGCTCTGCCAATCGTTCTCAAGGGCGAGGTGCACGGGTCGGGCGAAGCCATCACGCAATCGCTTGAAAAACTCTCCACCGAAGAAGTTCGTGCAAATGTCGTTTATGGCGCTGCCGGTGGTATCTCAGAGAGCGACATCTTGCTCGCGCAATCATCCGGCGCACCGGTCTTTGCCTTTAACGTTCGGGCCAATAAGCAAGCCCGCGACTTGGCCGAAAAAGAAGGCGTCGAGATTCGCTATTATTCGATCATCTATGAATTGATCGATGATGTGAAAGCCTCGCTCTCCGGCATGTTGGAACCAGAGAAGAAAGAAACCTTCATTGGTTACGCTGATATTCTGGAAGTCTTCAACATTACCAAAGTCGGTAAAGTCGCTGGCTGTAAAGTCACTGAGGGCGTTGTTAAACGCGGCTGTGGTGTACGTTTGCTACGCGATGATGTCGTCATCCATGAAGGCATGCTGAAAACGCTGAAGCGCTTTAAAGATGAAGTGCCTGAAGTGACCAATGGCATGGAATGCGGCATGGCGTTCGAGAAGTATGAAGATATTCGCGAAGGCGACCGGATCGAGTGCTTCGAAATCGAAATGATTGCTCGATCTCTCGATTAAACCGAACTAAAAACTGAATAAGGACCGCATTTCTTGAATGCGGTCCTTTTCATTTTTATCGATTGGGTTTTCGAAATCCCAAACTGTTTGTGCGTTAAACACCGTCCATGCAGAATTCTTATGTCATTTCCGGCGCGCTCAAAAAAAGAGATGCAAGACGTCTAACCAATGCCATTCGGGGCAGTACGGTTGGACCGACAACGCTGTATTATGCGGGTGTCACGGCACCCATTATCGGTGCGGGTATGGCTTTACTCTCTCAATCCGCACTCGAAGCGATTAATTTCTCACCCTATTGGACCGTTATGCTGTCCGCCATGTTAGCCGCCGTTGCTGGTATCGTTTGGTATCTAATCTTCATGCGCTGGTCTTATCGCCATCAGCATGGCCGCGGCGCTGAAATGGAGCAAGTGACGGAAGTAGAACTCTCTGATGACGATCTCATCATCCGCCGCGGGTTGGTCACCACGCGGATCGACTGGGACGCCATCGATGAGATTAAAAGTACGCGATCTTACACGATTGTCCGCTTTGATGGCGCCGATCCACTGATGTTGCCGCATGACTGGTTTGGCGAAAAAACTGCGTGTGAGATCTTTATGCGCCGCCTCGGGCAGGGCATGAAGGAGGCATGAGCCGACGTCGAAAACCCAATCTTGGGGCACATGCCCCGTCGCAACGCCAATTGCGCGCCGGTGAGCTGGTGCGGCACGCTTTGGTTGAAATCTTAGCGCGCGAAGAGTTTCGCGATCCCGTCCTGCAAAATGTTGCGATTACGATTGGCGAAGTGCGCTCATCTCCGGATTTGCGGCACGCCAATGTGTTTTGCTCCGCGCTTGGCAAAACTGGTAAAGCCGAAATGGAAGAGATCGCCAACGCGCTCAACCGGGCGTCCAGCTTTCTGCGAGGTCGGCTTGGGCGTGAGATCGAAATGAAATTCACGCCGCAACTACATTTCATCGCGGACCTCTCATATGATGATGCTGCAGAAATGAGTGCCGTCTTTCGGCGCGCGGAAGTTGCCCGAGACTTGGATACTGAAAACGAGTCAGACGAGGATTAACCCTGGCTTTGCCGACGAACGGGCAAGTGTTTTTTGCCCCAGTCACGAAAGGCCATCAAAGCTGGCGCAAATTCTTGTCCCTTTTCGGTCAGGACATATTCGTATCGCTTCGGACGTTCCGAATAAGCTTGCTTCTCGAGGATCTCTGCCTCCACGAGTCTTTTCAGCCGATCCGAGATCAGGTGCCGGGTCGCCCCGGTACTCGACACAAATTGATCAAATCGCGACATGCCGAGGAAACAATCGCGTAGGATTAATAGAGTCCACCGATCGCCGACCAAAGATAAGGTTCGCGCGACGGGACACCAATTCTCGTCTAAATCTGTCCACTTCATCCTTGCATCCTTAGCCTGATTTGCCATAAGTTCCAAATAAGAACTTTATATATCTTCTCATGGCTTCGTAAGGAGGGCCCAGATGGCTAAAACGCTCGAATTCTTTTTCGACTATATGAGTCCCACGTCTTTTCTGGGCTGGGCTGTTATTCCGGGTGTGATCGAACGCACCGGCGCAGAGCTCAAAATCCGCCCCATGTTCCTTGGCGGCGTTATGAAAGCCACGGGCAATCAACCGCCCGGCATGGTTGCCGCAAAAGGAAAATATATGCAGCAGGATATGGCCAGATGCTGTGCGCGGCATGGCATCAAGATTTACTCCAACCCGCATTTTCCACTGATGAATACACGTATCCTCACAGGCGCCACGTTGCGACTTGATGATGATCCGGAGCAACAGAAAAAGCTGGTCGAGGCTGGATTTAAATATGTCTGGGGATTGCCAGAAGGCGGTATTAATACAGGTGATGAGGGCGAATTCAAAAAGGCGTTCGGCGCCGAAGGCTTTGACGCTGACCGCCTTTGGGCGCTTGGGACTGACCCAGAAACCAAAGCCATGCTGCGCGCCAATACAGAAGAGGCGGTCGCGCGCGGCACGTTTGGGGCCCCAACCTTCTTTGTCGGGGACCAAATGTTCTTCGGTCACGATCGATTGGATTATGCCGAAGAAGCGCTTCTATCCTAAGCGTTGATCCCGGCCTTAGAGGCCAGGGTTGCCAAAGGCACCTCTGGCCGCGGGCCATAATGCGAAATCACTTCAGCAGCGGCGATATGGCCGAGTCGCGCACATGTGGCCAACGGCAATCCTCTTGCGACGCCAAATAGGAATCCTGCCGCATATTGGTCGCCCGCGCCCGTCGTATCGACCACTTCGCTGACCGGTTCAGCCGGTACAATAATCGGATCCCCATCGCCGATGACAACAGACCCTTTTTCCCCGCGCGTGACTGCTGCGAGACCTGTTTCGGTACGCAATTGCTCAAGCGCCGCATCAAAATCACGCGTTTCGTACAGGCTGAGCAACTCTTCTTCATTGGCAAAGAGAATATCGACTTGCGTGCGGATCAACTGACGGAAACTGTCGCGGTGACGATCGACGCAGAAACTGTCGGACAAAGTCAGCGACACTTTGCGACCCGCGGCATGGGCAATCTCGGCCGCATGTACGAAAGCGGCTTTGGCCACTTCTTTGTCGAAGAGATAGCCCTCCAGATAAAGGATCCCTCCAGCTTCAACCGTGGCACGGTCAACATCGTCTGGAGAGAATTCAACCGAAGCTCCGAGATATGTGTTCATGCTACGCTTGCCGTCCGGCGTCACAAAAATGATGGAGCGCGCGGTCGCTGGGCCGCCAACCAATGGCGTTGTTTCGAAGGGGACGCCGACCTCCGCCATGTCGGATTTAAACACTTTCCCGAGGCGATCATCCGCAACTTTGCCAATATAGGCCGCCGATCCGCCCAGGCTGGCAATCCCTGCAATCGTGTTCGCGCCTGACCCGCCTGAGGTTTCCAATGCGTTCACGGACGCTTCTGTCAGCAAGTCTGCGCGATCCGCTTCGATCAGATTCATAGCATCCTTGTTGATGCCCCATTTGGCGAGAAACGCATCATCTTGAGTCGAGATCACATCAACAATGGCATTGCCTAAGCCGACCACATCGAAACGGGCATTGGTCATGCGAAATTTCCTTCTTCAATTGCTTGCAGCCTGTGCCAGAACAGACCTCTGGACGCAACCGATCAGCCCAGCTAAAGCGCTGAGATGATTAAGATTGCCTATTTAGCGTCCAAGGCCACCCTGCCCGGATCGCCGACCCGTCGCTCGGATGCATTCGAACATGATCGGATGATGGCGGCTCTGCAGGCGCCGTTCGCGGACAGAAACATGGCCGTGGTCGATATTGATTGGGACGATCCGAGCCAAGATTGGTCCACCTATGGTGCCGTCCTGATCGGCACGACTTGGGATTATTGGGATCATCACGATCGTTTCCTCGAAACCTTGAAGCGCATTGAGACCCAAAGCCAATTGTTCAACCCCGCCAGCATGGTCGCTTGGAACAGCCATAAGGGCTATTTGCGGGAGCTCGAACAAAACGGTGCGCGTCTGATCCCCACTTTGTGGATCGATAAAGTCGATGACGCAGCTGCAAAAGCCGCATTCGAGCAATTGGGAAGCGATGATTTGGTCTTCAAACGGCAAGTCGGTGCGGGCGCGGATGGCCAGTATCGCCTTTCTCCCGGGCAAGACCTCCCAGATATGCCGCATCCGATGATGGTGCAGCCCTTTCTGTCAATGATCCAAGACGAAGGCGAATATAGCTTTATCTTCATCGATGGCGCCTTCTGCCATGCCTTATTGAAGACCGCCAAGGCGGGAGATTATCGCATTCAATCCACCTATGGCGGCAAAGAAACCCCGATCACACCAAGCGACACGGACCTCGCTGATGCGCAAGCCGTCCTGGCAACCCTCGAAGAAACACCACTCTACGCCCGGGTCGACATGCTGCGCGGGGCCGATAGTCGGCTGCTTCTGATGGAATTGGAACTGATCGAACCGTATCTCTACCCGTTGGAAGGACCAGAGCTCGGGCCAATGATGGCCGACGCCGTGGCGGGGCGGCTGCGTTAAGCCTTGCGGCCCGCCTCATAGAAAGCAATCGCTGCGGCGTTGGAGACGTTCAGACTTTCCATCTCTGAAGCAATGGGAATGCGCGCCAGTTCCGCGCAGGCCTTGGCCACACCCGGTCTCAGGCCTGGGCCTTCGGCACCTAAAACAATGGCCAGTTTTTGCGCGCCCGCTACGGCTGGACCAATCATCGATACGCCCGCCCCGGCCAAGCCGACCGTGTGATACCCAGCCTCATTCAGGGCATCCAAGGCGCGCGCAATATTCACGGCCCGGCATTCTTGGACCGTCTCAATCGCCCCG
>JABSQA010000053.1 GCA_013213825.1 Henriciella sp. | reverse complement strand
CTTTTTGTCATCCAGCGGTCTGACGAGGGACGGTGGTTGTTCCGCAATGCTGGTGATCAGTTGAATAAGCTGCTCGGCCGCGACTTGGGACAGCATGACTGTCTTGATTTCTGGACCGGACATGACCGCCGCATGGTCGAATCTCTGATCGATTCCGTTCGCGAAAGCCGCAAACCAGGTATCTTACATGCCACGGGCGATACGCTAACCGGGACGAGTGTCAATATTGAGCTGACCTTTGCGCCGCTCCCAAATCCGCAAAAGGCAGCGAACCAATCTCGTCTATTGGGATTGTATCAAGTGTTGCAGCCACAGCTTATCTTAAAAGGTCGTCCAGTTTGGCGTCATCGCGTCACCGCCATCTATCCACCAAAGCCGGACCGCCAACCTCCACAAGTCCGCTTGGTTGCCAGTAACGACTAAGCGGCTTCCTTGGCGCGGGCAATCAGCTCAGCTTTGACCCGCTCAGCCAGTTGTTTGACAGTGAAGGGCTTCGACATGAAGCCGACTTCCCGGTCGCCATCTAGTTTCGCAGCAACATCCCGTTCGGCATAGCCCGACATGAACAGCACTTTCGCGGTGCCTAGCAAATCTTTGGCTTCTTTGATCAAAGTCGGACCGTCCATGCCTGGCATAACGACATCCGAGACGATGAGATCGAAGCCGCCCGGATTCTCTTCCAGAATTTCCATCGCCTCTTCGCCGTCACAGGCTTCTTCAACATCATATCCACGCGACTTAAGCTGCGAGGCCGCGATCGAACGAACGCCGTCTTCGTCTTCGACCAGGAGGATGCGTCCACGTCCTGAAATGTCGACGGGCACAGAAACATCGTCAGCCGGCTCCGCTTTGATCAATTCCACTTCTGGAATTTCATCAGCCTTCAGAGCAGGTAAGTAGATTTGGAAATTGGTACCTTTGCCAACTTCACTCAACGGACAGATATAGCCTTCAGACTGTTTGATGATCCCGTAAACCGTAGACAAGCCAAGGCCGGTACCAAGCCCTTTCGGTTTTGTGGTGAAAAACGGATTGAATATACTTTGCAGGTTTTCTGGCGGGATACCGTGGCCGGTATCTTCGACCTCGATCAGCAAATACTCGCCTTCTTCAACGTATCGGAAGCCATGCTTGTGTGCGTCGGCCTGGCTGGCACGCGAGGTCCGTATGGTCAGCTTGCCACCATTGCCGCCATCCATAAGCAAGGCATCGCGGGCATTGGTAGCGAGGTTGATAATGGCGGTTTCAAGCTGATTACGGTCAGCTTTGATCATCGGTAAGTCGCGGCCATGAACGACATTAAAGTCGATCCGCTCATCCAATAATTGGCCGAGAAGAATGGCGAATTCGGATAAGAAATCACCGGGTTCGAAGACTTCGCGGCGGAACGTTTGTTGCCGGGCATAGGCCAATAGCATCTGCACCAGGTCTTTGGCACGGACTGAAAACTCGTGAATTTTCTTCAAATGGTCGAATGAGGGATCACCGACAGGGTGCTTGGACAATAGCTCATCATTGTTGAGCATAATCCCAGTGAGTACATTGTTGAAATCATGGGCGACACCGCCCGCCAATTTACCAATGGCTTGCATTTTCTCGCCCTGCGCCAGGCGCAGTTCGAGTTCTTTTTGCTCGCTCATATCGATCACATAGGCAACGGCCGGTTGCCCCATACCGTCGAGCGTCACGAACACGTTGACGTGTTTTTGATCTTCGTCCGCCAAGCGTAACCCAACCGGCTTATCAATCGAGTCGAGCAAGGATTCGCGCAGCTTGCTCTCACCCTCTTCGGCCACGAAGAGGTCAATAAACCGCGTCCCTGGCGACGCATGACCGCCCGCCAATCCCATTAAAGAGCGATTGGAATCTGCAATAATGGCCCCTTCGAGTGAGCTGCCTTCCAGACGTGCGGCGCCAAACGGCGCATCGTCAAACATCGGATCGCCTTCCGGACGGGGCGGACGGCTGGCGGACGCGGCGAGCATCCGGCTTTCACCTTCAAGCAGGTTTTGAGCATTTGCCAAGACAATGGTTCGGCCCGTCGCATCTGCGCCTTTGCCATTCCATGTCGTGATGGTTTGAACCGGAATTTCAAGGCCATCGCGCGAGCGGATCATTATGTCTGCGCGTCCTGGCACACCCGATTTGCGGTCGCGGCGCAGCATTTTCACAAATTCCGGACGCATGATGTCGTCCAAGCGAATATTCTTAGCGTTTTCTGGAATGCCGAGCACTTCTCGCAGCCAGCCATTGGCATACGAAATTGTGCCATCCGCACCAGATGAGAAAAAGCCCATGGGCGCGTCTTCGACATAAAGGGCGCGCATATCCGCCGCCCCGGTCACTTGTTCTGATCCGGTAATTCGGCGTAGGCGCCAAATGACCTTGGCGCCTTTTAGAGGGGCGACAGTCGCCTCATACTGAACCGGCAAGGCCTCGGTTCCGAGCGTCATGGCGGGTAAGATCTCGCGGCGCACTTCGCCAGCCTTAGCCGCTTTGGAGAGCCGGAAGATCGGTGCCGCAAGGCCTGGCGCGGCGCTAAAAATACGATCCACAGATACGGGCCCTAGCGCATCAGACTGGCCCAACAATGCCATTTGCGTCAGCTCGCTATACGATTCATTGGCGGCGAGAGGCGCCCCGCCCTGGTCACAGATCAGCACGGCTTCATCGAGCGCTTCAACCCAAGAAAAGCGTGGGGTCGCGGGTTTCATGGCATTTGCCATAGCGCCGCGTTCCGGGAACAAGCCCATGCGTCGTCCGGCCCCGCGCAAAACCCAAAGCAAGAACACCATGCCGCCAGCGGCCATGGAAATCAGCAAAATCAGCCCGGTCGGACCGCCCGCGCTCGGCCATGCGAGAGTCGCGCTGGCCGCGCCTACGGCGAGCAGCAAGCAGGACCAAAACACCATTTGCAACCAATCAAGTTGGCGGACGGGGTCCGAAGTCGATTGCTCTTGAATCTCTGGCATTTCAGCAGCCATAACGCATACTCCAACACGGACCGCCCACTGTCCGATGATTCGCACTCACTTATAGCAGGACTTGTGAGACGCACGCACAATCCAGCTCCAATTTTTCTTTTTGCACCCGAAATGGTTAATCAAACGAGAAGGCTGGTTAATCTGATTTGAGCGATTATACAGATTTCATTACAGATTACGAAAGGAACGCTATGCGACTCGCGTCCTCTGCGTTGGCTCTCATTTTGAGCGTCGGACTCGCGGCCTGCGGCACTCAAACGCCCACAAATTCGACAACTCAGACCGAAATCGTTGCCGATGCGACACAAGACCCGGTGAAAATCGCGGAAACGGAGCGGCTGAATGCTTGGTTTGAAACCAAGTTTAATGAGGAAGTCGCTCGCAGCCCATTGCGCGCGACCTTTTTGGGGAGCCGCGAGAATTACGACAAATGGGACGATGTCTCAGAAGACGCGCAGCGCCGCGAAATGGGCATTCGGCGCGCTGACATTGACGAGATGCGAGAGCTGTTCGACCCGGCAAACCTAACCCCGCAAGGGCAATTGTCTTACCGCCTCGCGGAATATGAATTGGAACGCGACGAAATCACTTCGCGTTGGCGCGGTTACAATTACACGTTCAGCCAAATGCGCGGAGCTCATGCGGGAATTGCGAGCTTCTTGATCGGGCAACACAAGGTCACCCGAAAGTCCGACGCGGAGGCTTACATTGCAAGGCTGGAAGGCGTGCAAACCTATCTCGGTCAGCATGTTGAGAATGCAAAAACGTCGGCCGAACGCGGCATTCGCCCGCCTCTATTCGTGTATGATTTTGTCATTGAAGGCGCGGCCAATGTTATAACTGGCTACCCTTTCGAAGGCATCGGTCCCGAACAACCATCTCCGCTCTATGCGGATTTCACCGGTAAGACGGAAGCCTTGGTCAGCAATGGAACGATCTCCCAAGACGAGGCCGACGCGCTGAACCAGCAAGCCAGAGCTGCGCTATTGGACCATGTCTATCCCGCCTATTTCGACCTTATCCAATGGGTGGACCAAGATAGGACCAATGCGGGGTCCGACGATGGTGCCTGGAAACACCCGAGCGGTGCGGAATATTATCGCGACCGTCTGGCATTGATGACAACCACCGATATGACGGCAGAAGATGTCCATCAGCTCGGTCTTTCGGAAGTCGCACGCATTCATGAGGAAATGCGGACGATTATGGTGCAAGTCGGTTTTGAAGGCAGTCTGCAAGACTTCTTCGATTTCACCCGCACCGACGCACAATTCTTCAAACCAAATACGGATGAAGGCAAAGCCGAGTATCTCGCAGAAGCGACCGCGATGATTGATACAATGCGCGAGGCTTTGCCGAGTGTGTTCAATACATTTCCGAAAGCTGAGATGGAAGTGAAAGCGGTTGAGGCGTTTCGGGAAAAAGCCGCGGGCAAAGCCTTCTACCAGCGGCCTGCCCCGGATGGCTCTCGTCCCGGCGTCTATTATGCCAATCTGTACCGCATGCAGGATATGCCGCTCTATCAGATGGAGGCGCTCGCCTATCATGAAGGCATCCCAGGCCACCACATGCAGCTGGCCATTTCGCAAGAGCTGACCGGTATTCCGAAGTTCCGCAAATATGGCGGATACACAGCCTATACTGAAGGTTGGGGCCTATACTCGGAATTCCTGCCAAAGGAGATGGGCTTTTATGAAGACCCATATTCGGACTTTGGGCGTCTCGCCATGGAACTCTGGCGGGCCGCGCGTCTGGTTGTTGATACCGGCCTGCACGAGAAGCAATGGACGCGCGATGAGGCGATTCAATATTTGCTTGAAAACACACCCAACCCCGAGGGCGACTGTCGCAAAGCGATTGAGCGCTACATCGTCATGCCGGGGCAAGCGACGGCTTACAAGATTGGTATGATCAAGATCGTAGAGCTGCGCGAAGACGCGCGTGCTCGGCTTGGTGACGCTTTCGATATCCGGGATTTCCATGATGTCGTTCTGAAGGACGGCCCCGTACCGCTTCAAATTTTAGAGGAGAATGTCGAGGCATGGATTGCCGCCAAGTTGACGTAACGCAAAAACCTTCCCGTAACGGCAGCTTTTTAGAAAGCTGATTCCAATGTTTAGGTTTTTTTGTTGCATTGCGGCAAATTCATACCCTATTGCACCATCATGAAACTCTCAGTCTTAAAAGAAGTGGCCGCGGGCGATCATCGCGTCGCTGCCACACCGGAAACGGTTAAAAAATATGTCGGCCTCGGTCACGAGGTCAAAATCCAGGCAGGCGCAGGCTTAGGGGCGGGATACACAGATGACGCCTATACTGCAGCCGGGGCTAAAATAGTCAAAACCCCCGCGAGCGTGACCAAGGATGCGGATGTCCTACTCTGCGTGCGGACACCGGATGCTGCGAAACTGCCAGAAGGCATTACTGTTATCGGCCTTCTCGATCCGTTTAAGTTCGATGCCGCCGCATTTAACGCCAAGTCGACGACAACGCTGGCTATGGAATTCACCCCACGGATCACGCGGGCGCAGAGCATGGACGCCTTGTCCTCGCAATCCAACCTCGCAGGCTATCGCGCTGTGATTGAAGGTGCGACGCTATATGGACGCGCCATGCCCATGATGATGACCGCGGCTGGCACAGTTGCCCCGGCAAAAGTATTTGTCATGGGGGCTGGCGTGGCAGGCTTGCAAGCCATCGCCACCGCGCGGCGTCTCGGCGCGGTGGTCACCGCCACAGATGTTCGTCCCGCCGCGAAAGAACAAGTCGCCTCACTCGGCGCCAAATTCGTCGCCGTAGAGGATGAAGAATTCAAAGCGGCTGAGACCGCCGGTGGTTATGCCAAGCAAATGTCGGACGAGTATCAGAAGAAGCAAGCTGAACTCGTCGCGTCGCACATTGCCAAGCAAGACATTGTGGTCACCACGGCGCTCATCCCCGGCCGTCCGGCACCTGTATTGGTCAGCGCGGATATGGTGAAAACGATGCGGCCCGGTTCCGTCATTGTCGACATGGCGGTGTCTCAAGGCGGCAATTGCCCGCTCTCCGAACCGGACACAGTGGTTGATTCAGACGGCGTGAAAGTCGCTGGCTTCACCAATTTGCCGGCGCATCTGCCAGCTGATGCAAGCGCGCTTTATGCCAAGAACCTGATTGCCTTCTTGCCGCTGATTACAGCTGAAGATGGCAGCCTCAACCTTGATACCGATGATGAAATCGTCACCGCGATGATGCTGACTCGCGGCGGCGAAACAGTGAATGAGAGGATTTCCTCATGAGAAAAGCTCTGACCCTGGGGCTCATGGCAGGCGCATTGGCCCTGCCCGCTTATGCTGCTGAAGCCAGCACCATTAGCCCAACTGTGTTCTTGGCAGCCATCTTCGCGATGGCCTGCTTTGTCGGTTATTACGTGGTCTGGTCGGTCACCCCGGCTTTGCACACGCCGCTCATGGCGGTGACCAATGCGATTTCATCCGTGATCATTGTTGGTGCCATTGTCGCGGCGACCGCAGCCATTGGCGACGATGGTGGCTTGATCGCGAAAATCTTAGGCGGAATCGCGGTGGCCCTGGCCTGCGTCAACATCTTTGGCGGATTCCTCGTTACCCAGCGCATGCTGGCCATGTACAAGAAGAAGGGAGACTAGTCCGATGGAACAGTTCCAATCGACCTGGGCGCCCCTGCTCTATTTGGCTTCGGGGATCCTATTCATCCTAGCGCTTCGCGGGCTTTCCAGCCCCGCCACCAGCCGAGCGGGCAATCGCAACGGCATGATCGGCATGACCATTGCCGTCGGCACCACGCTGGCCCTGTTCTGGAATGCCTTGGACGCCACGACATGGGGTATCCTTGCTGCAGGCGCGCTCGTCGGCGGCGGCATCGGCGCTTACATTGCCCGCAAAATCCCAATGACGGACATGCCGCAATTGGTGGCCGCATTCCACTCTCTGGTCGGATTGGCCGCCGTATTGGTCGCTGCGGCGGCGCTGTACGCCCCGATCAGTTTTGGCATTGCCAGCTCTGAAGTTCTGTCCGTGCTCAATTCAACAGCGGAACAGACCTATACCGGGATTGGCGTCGCATCGCTGATTGAATTGTCTCTGGGTTCGGCCATTGGTGCGCTCACATTTACCGGCTCTGTCATCGCGTTCGCGAAGCTGAACGGAAACATGTCGGGTGCCCCTATTCTTCTGCCAGCCCGTCATTTGCTCAATATCTTGCTTGGCGTCGGCATCATCGCTCTGATCGTCATTCTGGTGAACAGTGGTGGCAGTGCGACTTGGGCCTTCTGGGGCCTCACTGTGCTGGCCCTCATCCTCGGCATCACGCTGATCATTCCAATTGGCGGCGCCGACATGCCCGTCGTCGTCTCAATGCTGAACTCTTATTCGGGTTGGGCAGCCGCTGCGCTGGGTTTCACACTCGGCAATTTCGCATTGATTATTACCGGCGCCCTGGTTGGTTCGTCCGGTGCGATCCTGTCCTACATTATGTGTAAAGGCATGAATCGGAGCTTCATTTCGGTCATTCTTGGCGGCTTCGGTGGCGATGACGCGGCCGCCGCGGCTGGCGGTCAGGAAGATCGCCCATTCAAGCGCGGATCTGCCGATGATGCTGCCTTTATCATGAAGAATGCGTCCAAGGTCATTATCGTGCCAGGCTATGGCATGGCGGTGGCCCAGGCGCAGCACGCGCTGAAAGAAATGGCGGACAAGCTGAAAGAAGAAGGCGTCGACGTAACCTATGCCATTCACCCGGTCGCGGGTCGGATGCCAGGCCATATGAACGTCCTGCTCGCTGAAGCGCAGGTGCCTTATGACGAAGTGTTCGAGCTGGAGGATATCAATTCCGATTTCCGCAACTCTGAAGTGGCCTTCGTGATCGGCGCCAATGACGTCACCAATCCTGCGGCCAAGACCGATAAGACGTCGCCCATCTATGGCATGCCTGTCCTCGACGTTGAGAATGCTGGCACAGTGCTATTTATCAAACGCTCCATGGGTTCGGGCTATGCCGGGATTCAGAATGAGCTGTTCTTCCGAGACAATACGATGATGTTGCTCTCAGACGCGAAGAAAATGGTCGAAGACATCGTCAAGGCGCTCTAAGCGCCTTGGCGGGCTTCGCCAGAACTAAAAATACCGGAGGGAAAGAATGGCGATCAAAACACGTTTCACCGAAGAATTTGGAATCGAACACCCGATCGTACAGGGTGGCATGCAATGGGTCGGCTATGCTGAAATGGTCGCGCCGGTGGCGAATGCGGGCGGCTTAGGGTTTCTGACCGCTCTCACCCAGCCAACGCCAGAAGATCTCTACAAAGAGATTCAACGCACCAAAGAGATGACGGACAAACCGTTTGGGGTGAATTTGACCATCCTGCCCGCGATCAAACCCCCGCCTTATGCCGAGTATCGCCAGGCCATTATTGAAGGCGGGATCAAGATCGTCGAAACCGCTGGCTACAAGCCGCAGGAGCATATCGATCACTTCAAAGAGCATGAGATAAAAATCATCCACAAATGCACCGCAGTCCGTCACGCCTTATCGGCCGAGCGGATGGGGGCAGATGCGATCTCGATTGACGGATTTGAATGTGCCGGTCATCCCGGCGAAGATGACATTCCAGGTCTCATCTTGATCCCAGCCGCGGCGAACAAAGTCAGCGTGCCGATGTTGGCGTCAGGCGGTTCTGGTGACGGCAGAGGCCTCGCCGCAGCGTTGGCGCTTGGTGCGGATGGCATCAATATGGGCACACGGTTCTGCGTCACTCAAGAAGCGCCGATCCATCCAAACTTCAAACAACAAATGGTCGAGAATGACGAGCGCGACACGAAGCTCATTTTCCGAACATTGCATAATACGGCCCGCGTGATGAAAAACTCGGTCAGTTCTGAAGTCGTCGACATTGAGCTAAAAGGCGGCGCCAAGTTTGAAGATGTTCAGCATCTTGTTGCAGGCGTACGCGGCCGCAAAGCCATGGAAGACGGCGACCCGGATGGCGGCATCTGGTCTGCGGGCCAAGTGCAAGGTCTGATTGACGACATTCCAACCGTTAAAGAGCTGATCGATCGCATCATCGCTGACGCTGAAGCCGTTATCAAAGAGCGTATGACGAGTATGCTCGCATAAGGATCTTTCCTCCCACATTCCATTTCGTTGAAACGTGGGAGTGATCTTAAACTTTCAATTCACCTGACTCAGTCTAAGCTCGCGCTTCATTATCCATCCTAAAGGGGGGTTCCCGATGGGCGAGATTATTGCCGAAGTGTTTTCCGTTAGCGGCCTGTTCACGCTGCTCATGTTTCTCTTGTTGCAGGCCGTTCTCGGCTTCGATAATTTGCTCTATATCTCAATTGAATCGCAGCGCGTGGGACCAGAGAAAGCTCCCATGGTGCGCCGCTGGGGGATCGCGATTGCGGTGATCTTGCGGATCGTCCTCTTGATCATCATCGTCAATGTCTTCGCGCTCCTCGCCGAGCCCTTATTTGATCTGACATTGTCCGGGGTGATCGAGGGTGAGTTTACCTTACAAGCACTGGTGACGCTCGCAGGGGGCGGCTTCATCATCTATACCGCTATTAAGGAAATCCATCACTTATTGGCGGTGGATCATATCGAACACACGGAAGGCTCAGCCGGCAAATCGGTGATGCAAGCCGTCGCTATGATTGTGGCGATGAATTTGGTTTTCTCGTTCGACTCCATCCTTTCAGCGATGGCGATTGCGAATGTTGAGGTGGCCAATGTGGTCAGCGCATCCGGTGAGGTGCTCAACACGTTCACTGGCACCGTGGTGCAATGTAAAGCAGATTTGATTGCCAATCCGGTGGCCGGTGCTGTCGGCTGTGAGCCTGGCAAGGATTATCAGGTTTGGATCATGGCCATCGCCATTCTTTCATCTGGTGTGGTGATGATTTTGCTCGCTGATTATGTCGCCGATTTCCTTAAGCGTAATCGTATGTATGAGGTGCTCGGCCTGTTCATTCTGTTCTTGGTCGGCGTCCTCTTGGTCACTGAGGGGGCCCATCTTGCGCACCTCAAACTGTTCAGCTTCCCGATTGATGCGATGAGCAAGTCCAGCTTCTATCTGGTGGTCGGTGTCTTGGTGGTCACAGACATCATCTCCACCAATTATCAGAAGCGACTCTGGGCACAGCGCGAGGCTGAGTTGCGCAGCGCGGGGAACAAAGCCGACGATGCCATCAAAGCTGTCGATGCGCATATCGAGAAGCATGGCAATATTGGCTGAACCCAGATTGCGGGTCTTTAGGCGTCTGTCTTAAAGGCCCGCAATTTCTTGCTGATTTTGATCGCAACCTTGTTACCCTTGCGGCCCATGCGACCTTCATAAGCAGGTGTGCCGTCACGACCGCCCGAGAGCAATTCGACGGGTTGGTCTGGTGGCAGACCCAGCAATAGCGTAGACCCGGCTTTCAGCGCCGTGATACGGCTTAATGGCACCGACAAGCTGGCCAATCGCGCGGTTGCAAGCGCAGTCACTTGCGAGGGTTCGGAGACCGCGGCAGGCATCAGACTTTCAGCGTCACTCAACTCCCCCTGAATAACAGCCAAGTCGGAGTGAATGCCCACGGCTTCGACCCCAAATTCAGTCACCGTCACCTGCTGCACGGGCAGCAAACTGGTAACGTAGGGAATGTCGGTTTCTATGGATTGCAGCGTCAATCCCGGGCGCACGGCCTCGCCAATCGGCTCCAATAATTGTTCCAAAAGCGCACAATCAATCGCGCTTAATGCCCAGCCGTCGCCAATACGGCCTGTCGAGCCTGATGCGCCACACGCTTTCGCGATAATCGCATCTGATAGATCTGGAGGAAGACAAACGAGCGCGCGAATATCCGTTTCAGAAACCCCTAAGCAAGCAATGGCACTCGATTTACCGTGCAGCAAGCTCGCCAGAGTCATCCGTTCGATCGTGGCAAATTGTGATGGCGAAACGGCCGCCTTTAGACCGGTGCCTTTACCAAGCGCCATAGACAAACGCGCGGCCAATGCCTGGCTCGCTGCGGGAATCAGATCGGGTTGATTGGCCGAAGTCTGATCAAATGTTTCAGGCGGTTTCGGAGTGATATTTTCTGGCGGGATCGGAACATCTTCAAGAGCGCCTTGCGGCAGAGTCGGGCGAAGCAGCGCCTCGATTTCGTCTGCTGTCAGGACCCCACGCGCGGTTGGAAACTTGAAATCATCTTCCGACTCCAGAACAGCCGTTTCTGTACCGTCCTCAACGGGACGGTCTGGCTTCTTCTTTGGGTCGGGACCGCTTCGCATTCTGCACCTGTCGCCACTACGAGTTATCAGTGCGTTAACACGGTTAATGAATCGTTAGTATTTTAGAGTCCGTTCGCGAAGATTCGCAAGCGCTAATCGTCGCGAACGACACGCTCATTGCGCTCGTGACGCTCTTGTGCCTCGAGGCTAAGGGTGGCCGTGGGGCGTGCTTCCAATCGACGAAGCCCAATTGGCTCGCCTGTATCGTCGCAATATCCATAGGTGCCTTCGTCGATTCGGCGAATGGCCGCGTCGATTTTGGAAATCAGTTTGCGCTGACGATCCCGCGTGCGTAGCTCCAAAGCTTTGTCACTCTCAGCTGACGCCCGGTCGACCAAATCTGGATGGTTAGACGATTCAGCGCGCAAATTTCCTATGGTGACTTTCGCACCATCTAAGATCTCATCTTTCCAATCCTCAAGCTTTTTGCGGAAGTACGCTTTCTGCTTGGAATTCATGAATTCTTCTTCATTCGAAGGCTGGTAGCCATTCAGATCAAAGTCGCCCATGGGATCAAATCCTCTACGGAGTTTGCGGGCCCTATACTGCGGACACGCTAGATACGCAATCGCAATAATCAGACCAATTGGTCGCAAATCTGATGGTGAAATGTGGCACACACTGGGCTTCTACAGGGCTTTTGCAGTTTATCCGGTAACGAACACTTGATCAGAACCACCGCTTCGTGCGCTAAAGGGAGATGCAATCTGCGCGAGACAGAAGACAGGATTGGGCCCAGTAGATGACCTCCAGATGGAGACAGCGCGAAGTCCAAAGACCGTCGACGTGGCGGCAATCGCTGCTGTTCAATAGCCTCATCCTTCTGATCCCGATTTTCGCAGCCCGCGTGATTGTCGCCGCTTATACGTCTGACATTGCCACCGACCCTTTGAGTCTGGAGGCGCGCACGGAAACACGTGCTGAAATTGAAGCAGAGTTTCGGGATCTATCCGTCCCGAATGGGCAAGAGCGCCTCGCTTGGGCGCAACGGATTGAGCAAACATTGGACGAGCGCGATTTTTCAGCCGCGCGAGGATATCTTCTGGCCGCGCCCCTGATGCTCAATCGACAGGATTCTGCTGCTGTCTTAGCCGCAGCCGATGCAGAGAAGTCGGGAACGCGAGATCAACGCCTAGCTCGCGCGGCTTTGTTATTCTTACCCGAAGATCTCCGCGCTGCCTATCAGCGCACCATTGCTCCGCCCGAACCGGTCCAACCCGAACCGACCGAAGCGACAGACGCGGCCGATGGCGATGAAGACGCAGAAACGGCCGAGGAAACAGATACCGAAACCGCCCGCCCCATCCTCACCACGGATACGGTGCAATTGGCCCCGTTGGACGAACCTTTTGCGGCTCAGGGCTCATTCTTTTTGCTCGGCGACCCAGCCGATTTAACTCGCCGCAGTCAGCGCTGGCTCGCAGAGGAGCAAGTCGACAGTCTGCAATTGCGGTTGCGGGCGCTGGGCTTGATGACGCAAAATGACCCAAGCCCTGAAGCTCAAGCAGTGTTCGAAGCGGCATCGATTATGCGCGCCGCGCATCGTGCGGGTCGATTGAACGATCGCTTCGCGGGTTACTTGCGCAGTCGGATAGAAGACGCGCTTCCGGAGGATATATTGCGCGCCCAATTGGCCATCGCCTTCGAACCCGTCATGACGACAGAGGCCCGCACGGATCAAGTCCTCGCAGCCTATAAAACAGCGCTACAAGCGCAAGCGCGCGAACGATTGGCGCGCGACATGAAGATTATTGCGCGGATCGCCGAACTGACCAGTTCTTCCGGAGCAATCACGCTGGTGGAGCAAGCCACCACGCCCGAAGATATGCGCCGTGCGCTTCTATTGTCTGAAGCCGGCGGGCACCGATCTGTTGCCCTCGCTCGGGAATTGGGGCCCGAGGTTCTGTCGCTGGCGCAGATTGGCGTGAAGTGGAGTCAGTTGCTGGTGCTGCAAGTCATGGGTCTGATGGCCCTCGGCATGGCGCTCATTTGGACGACACTGTCCGCGCTGACGCAGGCCGAAGCCATCCGATTGCGCTAGATTCCAAAGGCGCCCTTGATGCCGTCAATCAAGAGCTGAACCGAAAGGGCCGCCAGGATCACACCAAAAATTCTTGTGATCGCGCCGGCAATGCTCTCGCCCATGGCTTTGACCAGAGGCCCGGCTGCCAAGAAGACGAGCAAGCAAATCACCATATTCGCCGCAATTGCGGCCAAGACCGCGCTCTTCATCAACCACTCAGATTGCTGAGACATGTATAGCATTGCGGTCGCAATCGATCCGGGTCCAGCCAGCATCGGAATACCGACGGGAAAGACCGAGATATCATCTAAGGTTTCCTGTGTTTCGTCGCTATCCGCGAGCACAGACTCTGCGCGATTTTCTCGTCGTTCCGTGCGCTTTTCAAAAACCATATCGAGCGCAATGATGAAGAGTAAGATGCCACCGGCGGCGCGGAACGCATCAATCGTGATGTGTAATTTGTCCAGCAACCACGCGCCAAAGAAGGCAAAGCCAAAGATGATGAGCGTGCCGACCAGAACCGATCGCACCGCCATGGAGCGGCGATAGCTCGCGGATCCGCGTACCGTCAAAGACGCAAAGACCGGTGCAACGCCAAGGGCATCGATCAGCACAAAGAAGGTCACAAAGGAAGCTAGAAATATGGAAATGAATTCGCCGGACATTTTGGCGACTCCCGCAATGAAAAGTGACGCCGCCCTCTATCCCTGATCGCGTAAGGCGTCGAGGATCTCTGCCACATCCGGATGCATGTCGGGTTTGCCAGAACGCATAGGCACGACTTTTTGTGTCAGTTCGCCTGATGATAGCGCTAGGATCATGCGATGCCCCCGCAATCGCTGGAGCAAGCCTTGCGTCCCTTTCGGGCCGTCCGCACGCAGCAGGGTCGCATGTCCAATATCGACGCATATGTTTTCGGGTGCGTCATCGCCCTCTAATAATGCGATGGCCGCATCCAAGTCGACAATTGGCGGCGTTTCAGGAAGCTCTTTCATATTCGACGTATCAGCCATTGCCCGCCTCCGTCGCCTTCAGCAATTTTCGGCACAAAGACAACGCTTGGTAGGTCTCTCCAGCGGCACAGGCCGTGGATATATCAACAAGGTGCGCACGCCCGTCTTTATTTTCTGTTTGGTCCAAAGCCGCAGCTATCGCCGACACCGCTTGATCGTAAAGCTGGCCCTCTGTCTCGCCTGTAAGATACATTTGCATGACGGCGAAATAGAGGTGCTCTTCGGCACTTCTTGTCGCTTCTGGGTCGAGCACGTCTTTTTGACGCAAAACCCGTGCATGGTTTTGCAGCAGGATCGTCCCCCTACGATCGCCATTGCGAAGCACCGCGCCATTGACGACGACAGCTTCCTTCGGCTTGAGCGACAGTTTTAACGGCATAGACCGATCTCCAGAACTGCAGGAAAAACTACGCGGAAATGGTTAACGCGGACTTTCAAATTGGTAATGCCTGTTTGGAAGCCCTGAATTTTCAGAGGGTTAGCTAAGGCAGTATAGCGCAGAAGTCGCGCAAAGCTCGAATCACAGCCCTTTCCCAGCGTTAGCGCTTGCTTCTGTGGCCACCAGCCTTATCCTTACCGTAAACGTAAACGAGAGGTCCCCCATGCGCTTTGAAGGCACCGAGAATTATGTCGCAACTGATGACCTTCGGGTGGCAGTGAACGCAGCCATTCAACTAGAGCGCCCGCTGCTCATCAAAGGCGAACCCGGCACGGGTAAGACCGTCCTCGCCATTGAAGTTGCGAAAGCACTCGATTGTGAGCTGATCGAGTGGCACATTAAGTCCACAACCAAAGCGGCTCAGGGCCTCTACGAATATGATGCCGTGTCACGTCTGCGCGATGGCCAGATGGGCGAGGAGCGCGCCAAAGACGTCAAAAATTACATCAAGAAGGGCAAGTTGTGGGAAGCCTTCACCGCGAAAAAGCGCCCAATCCTCTTGATTGACGAGATTGATAAAGCCGACATCGAATTTCCGAACGATTTGCTGCAAGAGCTCGATCGCATGGAATTCTACGTCTATGAGACCGACGAAACGATCAAAGCCAAACAGCGCCCGATCGTCATCATCACCTCGAACAATGAAAAAGAGCTGCCAGATGCCTTCCTGCGCCGCTGCTTCTTCCACTTCATCAAATTCCCGGATGAGCAGACAATGAAAGAGATTGTCGACGTCCACTATCCCGGCATCAAAGAGAAACTTGTCTCAGATGCGCTGACCACGTTCTATTCCATGCGCGAAGTGCCCGGGATGAAGAAAAAGCCATCGACATCAGAACTGCTCGATTGGTTGAAATTGCTAATGAATGAGGATGTTGATCTGGAAACATTGCGTGAGCAGGACCCAGAGAAACTGACCCCGCCATTGCATGGTGCTCTGTTGAAGAACGAGCAAGACGTGGCGCTATTTGAACGCCTCGCCTTCCTCAATCGCCGGCAATCTGGTCCAACGCCGCGCGGACCAGCGGGCTAACGCGCAAGCGGTTTGGTCAGGTCCACACGGCGGATTTCCTGCACACCATTATCGGATACCTCGCCCTCAACCAGGCTTGTGCCGGAAAGGGCGAACGTGCGCCCGAATGTGAAAATCGGTCGTGAATTGCCGTACCAATCGACGCATGACACCTCGCATTCGTAACTCGCATCGGGTTCACCATTTGCGCCTTTCAAAGTGCCGACGGAGGACAGGCTCGCATCCGTCCCAACGCGCAGATAAGAGATATCTGAGCTGTCTGACCGCCAGACCCAGCGCCCGGCTTCCCATTGCTGTTTGACGGTTGGCAAGCCGATCAGGCCTGCCCCGTCGGCATCAATCTGGCTATTGAACGCGTGGCTCCGATTTTCGCTTTCATATCGCTCCAGGAGCTTGACACTTCCCCCCATTCGTGGGGCCTCGGCGCGCAAATCGAACACGGTCAAATTTAGCCCCTGAGAGTCGCCATAGCCGGTCGCCACAATGTGATCGCGTGCGCGTTCTAAGCGGATGACCCCGTGGGGGAGCTTGAGTTGCGTGGTCGTGTCCGGCGACTCCAGAGGCACGAAGGTCAGCTGGGCATCGAGCTTAGCTTCACTCTCGTCTTCCCAATACCACCAAGATGTATTGTGGGTCGTGTAGACAAAATGCGTGTTGGTGAACCGGTTCTCGATGCTGCCATCACTTACATTGGGCAAGCTGATATAGTCGGCCTTATCGATGTTCGGTGGTGCGCGGCCAATGTCACTTAAGGCCAATTGTAATATCCGGTAAGGCGATGCGTCATGGTCTGTGTCGCCCTCTTCATCCACCTCGACAAAGGCGCGGAACACGTCCGTGCCTGCCGCGAGTGAGAATTGGTTCACCGGCTCGCCTGCAACACGCGCAAATCCAGGTGCCGCAGATCGGTCATAAGGAATACGGTAAAGCAAGCCGGTGGATTCGCGCGTATCGTCCTCGTCACTTTCCATCCACCATCGTCCGCTTTCCTTGTTCACCCAAAGCCAGACGGCATCCTGTGACGCGTAATATTCATAACTATCGCCCGCCAGAAAAGCGGTTGTATTACAGTCCGGCACATCGCTGCTTTCATCCTTTAGATCACGCAACGGGCAGATTGTGATCGTGTGCAGCAATGGATCGGCCGCGTCTTGAACCGGACGATAGACACGCCGCGCCGCGAGCGGCGGCGTGTCTTCGGGCGCCATCGTTCGAGACAAGACAGGCGCATTCAGCTGTTCGAAACGATCAACGTCGCTCAGATAGAAAGACGTGTGCAGCGCCAGCTGACCATTGACGAGTCTCGTCGTGTAATTGTCGCCATCGAAATAGTCTTGCGCGGGCAGAAAGAAGCGATCGCGAAACGTGATTTCGCCATTATCTTCCAATTCTAAAACGGCAAACACGCTCGCCTCTGCGTCATAGGAATAGCCGATAACAATCATCTGGCGGCCAAAGACCAGCATTTCATCGTACCAAGTGTCTTCTTCCGTCGTGCGGTAAACATTCTCGCGATCTACATGGCGCAAACCGGACTCGCCATCGGGTAAGAGATCTATGCTGAACAATCGCCCGTCCTGCATGACGATGAGATATTGACCAATCTGTTTGACAATATCCCCCTCATCGACCCCGGCTTCTTGCGTATTGGTGATGGAGGGGTTTTCGTCCGCAACCGCGGCTGCTGTGACGACCACGACGGATTCCTGGAATGCCCCATCCGCGACTTCAGCCATTGCGGGCGGTGGTGGAGGCGGCGGTGGCGCCGACATAGGCATGATTTCGGCCCAATCCGATTCGCTTTCATCACGTTCCAGCTGGCCTGTGACGGTTCGATAATAATGCTCAAATTCCGCCTCGGATTTGAAGGTCGAGAGCTCCGGCCAGGCCGTATCAGAGGGTTTGCTGAAATCGGTGGTTGCGCAAGCTGTGAGACTTAATGCTGAGGCGCCTAAGACTAACCATCTGTTCAACATGGATTTTTCCCTCTCTCTTTCCCACAAGCAGCTTCAATGGGAACTGAGGCGAAATCAAGCAGATTGTGAGATGCTTTCGTCTGACCTGACCGCATGGATCAATCGTTCTGCGTTCCCATCCCCTCCTCGAATGGGGCTGTCAGTCCGTGCGCAAACGCGCCAGCCCTGCTCGGCCAGCCAGACAATGAAGGCTTCTTCGGCTTGCTCGGTCGCTTGGGTATTGGTGACGATCCCTCCCTTGCCGACATTCTCTCGCCCGACTTCAAATTGGGGTTTGAACAAGGCGATGAGCATGGCGTCATGGGAAGCTAAGGAAAGAGGAACGCTGAGCAGCTTATGTAGCGAGATGAAGCTGGCGTCACAAACAATCAGACGCGGTGGCGCCCCCAGCATCTCCGGCGTGAGCGCTCGGGCATCCGTGCCCTCCAAGGATGTGACGCGCGCGTCTCTTCGCAAGCGCGGATGCAATTGATCCCGCCCGACATCCACGGCGATCACCGAAGACGCATCATGCGCCAAAAGCACTTCCGTGAAGCCCCCAGTTGAGGCCCCGACATCCAGGCACGGCCAACCACTTGGGTCGACATTGAAGACCTCTAGCGCGTGCTCAAGCTTAAGACCGGCGCGTGACACCCAAGGGTGTTCGGCTTCCGCTTCAATCTTGGCGGACGGCGCGACTTTTTCTGAGGCTTTGGTGATGACCCGGCCGCTGACTCTTACTTTTCCGGCGGCGATCGCAGCTTGCGCCGAAGCCCGGCTGTCAAAGCGTCCGGTCTCAACCAGGACTTTGTCGATGCGTTGAAGATTCTCATTCATGATCGGACTCTCTAATCGCCCGCTATGCCCGGGGCAAAGGCACGGCATCATAAAATCGCCCTAAAAAATGCGTTGACGCACCTGCGACATTCTGTCAAACGGCGCATCCATTCAACGAAGAGAGGCCGCCATGAAATCGCGGAATCTAAATCTCAGCTTACGCTTCCCTGCCAGCAATGGCTCGCAGGATCGCGCGACTGTGGAGGTCGTTGGATGATGGGTGGATGCGCCACCCACCGGATCTGATCCGGATTATCCGCCCTCCGCGCGTTTCGCCCGGAGGGTTTTTTGTAACTCAAAACGGCGCGTACGGAGGTTTGTTCAATTAATAGGAGGGGTCGCAATCAGACCTTAGAAAAATGAGCAATTTTGAAGTGATCGAAACGTCGCGAGGCGGAGCGATCGAAGCCTGGGTCAAAGGTGTTCCTGTGGAGCCCAAAGCCCGCGATCAGTTGGAGAATGTGGCAGGCCTGCCTTTCATTCACTCGCATTTGGCGGTGATGCCCGACGTCCATTTTGGACGTGGAGCGACCGTCGGCTCAGTCATTCCGACCAAAGGCGCGATCATTCCCGCTGCGGTTGGTGTCGACATTGGTTGCGGAATGATGGCGATGCGGACCAGTCTCACAGCGCGGCAATTGCCGGACAATCTCAAGCGCGTGCGCAGCGAGATCGAACGCAAAGTGCCTGTCGGCAATGGTCCACGTGGCAATCACCGGGACACCCCAGCGAGTGTCGTAACGCGGCTGCGCAATTCGCGACTCGCGGAGCGTTTGGACCTGATCCATGACAAGCACCCTAAAATCACGCCGGGCAAATTCGGCGCGCAATTGGGGACGCTTGGCGGCGGTAATCACTTTATCGAGCTCTGCCTCGATGAGGATGACCGTGTCTGGATCATGCTGCACTCTGGCTCTCGCGGCACGGGCAACCGTATCGGCACCTATTTCATCAGCGAGGCCCGTGCCGCGCTGGAGAAGCGGGTTCTGGGATATCACGTCCCGGACCGGGATCTGGCTTTCTTCGTCGAAGGCGAGCCCCTGTTCGATGACTATATCGAAGCGGTCGATTGGGCACAGGATTTTGCCCGCCTCAATCGTGAGGCGATGATGGATCGCGTGCTCATGGCCTGCCGAGAAACCTTGCCAGGTTTCAGCATCGAGAAATCTGCGGTGAACTGCCACCACAATTATGTGGAGAAAGAACGCCACTTTGATGCAGATGTCTGGGTGACACGGAAAGGCGCGGTACGGGCCGGCAAAGACGAGCTCGGCATTATTCCCGGCTCAATGGGGGCAAAGTCCTTCATTGTTCGCGGCAAAGGCAATGCCGAGAGTTTCTGCTCCTGCTCTCACGGAGCCGGACGGAAAATGTCTCGGACCGCGGCGAAAGCCAAATATACCGTGGCCGACCATATCGAAGCCACAAAAGGCGTCGAATGTCGGAAAGACCGCGGTGTCGTCGACGAAACACCAATGGCCTATAAGGACATTGATAAAGTCATGGCGGCGCAGACCGACTTGGTCGAAGTGGTGCACACTTTGAAACAAGTGGTTTGCGTCAAAGGGTAAACGTCTTGCCCGTGACGACGTGACGATCAAACCAAATCGAAAAGGCGACCCAATCCGGGTCGCCTTTTTTAGTAAGGGTCCGGCGGAGGAGGTGGCGCCCCAACGACCGGCGCCGGCAGTGCGACGGTTCCACTGTATAGTGTGGAAGAACGCGGCGCAGACGCTGGCGTGCTCTGCGCGATTCCATTCATCGCTTGGATCAACTGCGTCGCTTGATCAACCGTGATATAGCCATTGGCGACTTCCTGCATCAGCGCCGCTTGAGCGCGTTGCGTCTCGATCCGCATCGCATTGGCGTTCTCTAGCTGTTCAACATAGGCATCCATCACCTGTTTGCAGCGATCCGAGAGCGCCGTTTCATTTTCGGTTTTGACATAGCGCAAATGTTCAAAACAGAGCTGCACGCCATAATCGTTTTGCACGATGGCCATAGTGATATCTCCGACTGCGCCCGCAACGGATTGAGAAGCCGGAAAGGCGGGAGAGGATGGCCATGACCCGGTCAAACCACCCGAACTCGCACTAGACGCGGAGGGCGCGGAATCCGCGAGACTATTGTTCACTTGAGCGGAGGCTTGCGCCGAAGCAAGTGAGCTTTCCATCGCGCGGCGCTGCGCCCTTAGGTCGAGGATCTGGCGGTTCCGGCGCTCAATCTCACTGACCGAACAGCCGGTCTGTTGGTCGCTGACATAGCATTGATTATTGGCCTCTTGGAGAAGGCCAATCTCTTCATTTGTCTGTTGGATCTGCGTCGTTAGGCGCGTCTGCTCGGCGGATGCCATGGCAGAGCGCTGTAAATATTGCTCACGATAATCGATTCCACTCCCCGCCGATGCGCTGACGACAGCGTCACTTCCTTTGACGGCCCCCGTCAATTGTTCGATCGCCAAAAGCGCAATCATATTGGTCTGAAAGCGCCTCAACATGATGGAATATTGTTCTTCGGAGAGCCCATTCATATAGGCCTCGCAGACCCGGTAGAATCCGTCTCGAAGCGTTTGGATCGTCTGTGTCCGCAAGCCAATATTGGCGGCAGCTTCCGAGACGCCGCCCTCCGCTGTCACGGCGTTCGAAATGTCTGAAACACTGACCCCCGCTTGCGCGGCAATCGCGGAAAGCGCATCTGGCGCAGGTTCCGCGCAGACCACCCGCATGTCTTGATCAGAACGTTTATTGGACAAAACCGCACGCTGTTCCGCATCAATGAACACGCCCGCCGGTGCGCTACCATTCCCATTAAAGCCTGACCCCAGCGTCTCTTTTTTGTTGACGGCGGTCAGATTACCAACCGACGCGCACGCGCTCAGGGCTAAGACGCTCGTTGCGAGCAAACCAGTGCGAACCATTCCGATTGTCCTCCACCTCCGACAGGACGTGAGAAACGAAATTTAGTCAAGCAACACAATACCTTATTGGGGAATTCTAGCGCAACTGCTCAAACCAGAGTTGAAGCGCGTTCGCCTCTCGAGCCCGGCCCGCGCGAACCGCAGCGGCCTCTTCATCCTGGCCCCATTGTTCGATCTGCCAATCCTCATCAACACACGACGCCGTCAAAGCGTCTTGTGCGGATAAGGCGCCGCGCTCAACCGCCAATGCGAGAACAGCTGATCCTAACAAGCTGCAGCCCCAAGCCAGCGCCGTCAGTTCAAAATCACCTCGGGTCAAAGCGTAATCGCGGACCGCCTGTAAGCTTGCTTCAGGTTGTGGGCTCGCCATCAATCCAATCACCGGCACCAAGACAATGCCAAGCTCCTTGCCGGCCCAGTCTCGCCAAGGTTTCCAGGCGGCCTCTTGTCGGGCTTGCAGCTCTGACGGGGAGTCCGCCAAATAGCAGGTGACATCCGTACCAGCATAACGGCTCAATTCTTCTGCCAGCTCCGCCCGCGTGTCCGGTGTCCGGTCTAGCGCCACATTTGCGAGGCGTGTCAGCGTCATGCCTTGCAAGTCGAGTGGTGCGCCTTGTTCGCGCCATTCGCTGGCAATCGCTTCCGCCAGATTTTGTGTTGGCACCGTTAGAGTCGCTTTCGCGGGTGTTTTCATCGGACGGCCATCTAACTCGATCGCGAAGCGCTCGCCTTCAGCGCGTACCGCAGCGTCTTTGTAAAACCGTTTCGGTAGCTTGACCTTGTCCATTAGCTCACTCGCGCCGCAAATTGCTCCCAGCTGGCAGGTAGCGTTTCGTAATCATGGTGTACTCCATGCGCGCCAGCCGCG
>JABSQA010000052.1 GCA_013213825.1 Henriciella sp. | reverse complement strand
ACAGAGAAACACAATAACACACTGTTATTAAGAGTTATTATAGGATGTATGTGAGCTCGCTCGAACGCCGATGAATGACGTGCTTGCTAACTTTTAATCAGTAGGTCACAGGTTCGAATCCTGTTGGGCGTACCATTCGAGACAGTCACCTCTGGCCGAATAAACTTGAGGCGATTTCTTCAATAGTTGTTCGATTTCCCAAAATCCAAGATGGGCGTGCGCGCACACGATTAGAAAACGCATAGGCTCCGCCCTTTTGAGACGCTGAGAAGATGACACCTCGCGTCCAATTGTAGTCTCTGTCCGGCTGTGAATGTCGTTGCGTTATGCGTTACGTCGGCAATGAGAAAGCGGACGCCGTGGTAAAGCCAACTCTTGTGTTAGATCTGGATGGGACCCTCATCCGAAATGACCTGACGTTTGAATTGTTTGCCCTGTGTGCGCGGTGGAACCCGGTCCTGTTCGTCTATGCCGTGTATAAAGCCATAACAGATCGTGCGAGTGCGAAACGTCTATTGGCTGCACGAGATCAGAATCATATCGATCCGAGCGGCCTCCCTTATCGGCCAGAAATCCTCGCTCTCGCGGAACTCTACAAGAATCAGGGACACCCGGTAGAGCTCGTCTCAGGATCTGACGAAGCGATTGTGAAATCTGTCGCACAACATCTTCATATCGATTTCTATAAAGGCTCAGTTCCGGGCACAAACCTCACTTCAGCGCGTAAAGCTCAATTTCTAAAACAACGCCATGGCGAGAATTTTTTGTATGCCGGAAACTCGCGCTCCGACTATCCCGTTTGGCGCGCTGGGTTAGGCGGATATGGAATTAATGCCCCTGAACGCTCGTATCATTTGAAGAGAGACAATGGGTCACCGGTTCAGGTCAGTCGATTGGGGCCACAGCGCCGTGAAATTCGCGCTCTCATGCGTGGCTTACGGCTTCATCAATGGGCGAAAAACCTTCTCTTATTCATTGTTCCGGCGATTCAAATCAGTCAGCTCACATTGAACGATACGTTGAATTTGTTCTTGGCATTTCTCTGTTTCTCGGCACTCGCGAGCGCAACCTATTTGCTCAATGATTTGTTCGATATCCAAGACGATCGGAAGCATAGTCGCAAAGCCAAACGGCCGTTGGCAAATGGTGACTTAAGTGTTCCGTTTGTGATCTGGTTTGTATTGCTGACGCTGCCCGCCAGCCTGTTTTTGTCATTCCTTCTGAACTCGAATTTCGGGTGGGTTTGCATCGCATATCTGTTCGGCACTGGTTTGTATACATTGGGCCTCAAGCGGATGGCGGTCGGTGACGTTTTTACGCTAGCAGGTTTGTTCTCCATGCGCGTCATCGCGGGTGCATTCATTATCGACTATCCACCATCTGGTTGGCTGCTCACCTTTATCGGTACGTTCTTTCTATCGCTTGCCATCGGAAAACGATTTGTCGAAGTGCTCGCATTAGAGCCAGGCACATCCGTCCCCGGACGTGGATATCAAGCCGTGGATTCGATACCATTATTGGCCACGGGCGCGGCGAGTGGTGTCGTCGCCGTAATGGCCATGTTGATCTACGGATTGTCAGCGCCAGTCACCGTATTCA
The DNA here is from genome assembly GCA_013213825.1 of Henriciella sp. Taxonomy (GTDB): domain Bacteria; phylum Pseudomonadota; class Alphaproteobacteria; order Caulobacterales; family Hyphomonadaceae; genus Henriciella. Next base: position 20,991 of record JABSQA010000052.1, on the reverse strand, counting down.
AGTCTGAAATTGTCGTACTGCTCGGCTCAACTTTGCTCCTGGCTTGGGTTTTACGATTCTGGTTATTGGCGGGACGGGGCGAGGTTTCCGACGACCCCGTTATCTATGCCGTGAAGGACAAAACGAGCCTCGCATTGCTGGCCAGCATATCAGCTGTGTTTGCATATGATTTGACGGGGGCAATGTGGCAGAGCTTCCTTTGAGCTGGGGACGGACCTTCCACGATCACCAACACATCCGGAAGCTCCCGCGCTTGAGGGATAAGGACGTGCCAATGTTTAGAAATAGGGGGCGAACACTGTTTCGCGGAATGGGGCGTTCCTATGGGGATGTCGCGCTCAATGCCGACGGTGACCTCTGCCAAACCATAATGGCGGATAATATTTTAGCCTTCGATCCGTCTGCAGGGCGGATGAGAGCAGAATCCGGAGCAACCCTAGGCGCACTTAACGCGGTCACCATCCCTCACGGTTGGATTCTACCGGTCAATCCTGGGACGAAATTCGTAACGTTAGGAGGCGCGGTGGCCAATGTGATGTGCATGGCAAAAATCATCACAAAGCCGGCGCATTCGGCGCCCATGTGCGGGCGCTGCAACTTATCCGCTCTGATGGGGAATCGCTGATCTGTCGGCCAACCGAAAACGCCAACATGTGGGCCGCGACGATATCGGGTCTCGGCCTCACCGGATATATAGATTGGGTCGAGGTGCAGCTCAAGAAAATCGGCTCCCGGAATCTATATGTCGAGAATATTCGGGTTCGGGATTTAGATCATTTTTTCTCCCTCAGTGCGGAAAGCGCCGACTGGAGCTATACAGCAGCCTGGGTCGATTGTTTTAGTCCAGCATCCAGTTTGGGTGCTGGCGTCTTTACGCGTGCGAATTTTGTCGACGACGATGATCTGACGAACGAGAACAGCCGGCGACCCTATGTTCTTCCGATCGAAATGCCATCTATGTTACTGAATAAATTGATGATTTCTACATTCAACTGGCTTTATAAAAGACGACCTGGCGCGTCATTCAAGGGCGTCCGGGACTATCAGGGCCTATTCTATCCTCTGGATCAAATCAGAGGCTGGAACAAGCTCTATGGCCGAAAAGGCTTCTATCAACACCAGTCCATCATTCCGATGGAGGCGAGTCGAGCGGGCGTCGAAGCGCTTTTGTCGAAGATTCGCAAAAGCGGGCAGGGATCGTTCCTTGCCGTGTTGAAACGGCATGGGCCTGAAACATCACCGGGTCTCAACTCGTTCGCCTTAGACGGTGTCAGCTTAGCTTTGGACTTTCCAAATCGCGGCGCAAAAACCAGGGAATTGTTCCGAGAACTCGATGCGATTGTCTTGGCGCATGCTGGGCGAATGTATCCGGCAAAGGACGCGCTCATGAGTGCGACGACCTATCAGTCCAGTTATCCAAATTGGACGCGCTTGGAGGCCTTACGAGACCCCAGGATCTCTTCATCGTTTTGGCGACGCGTCACGCAACAGGAAAAATAAATGTCTTCTAATTCGAAAACTCTGTTGGTTTTGGGGGCAACATCTGCGGTCGCTCATGCCTATCTGCGTTTGATATGCGCTCAACCGGAATATACCCAAATCCTCCTGCTCGGGCGAAATCCGGAGAAGTTGGAGCGTGTTCGCCAAGACATTGATGCGAGATCCTCCGCGGATGTGAAACTCATCTTGGCTGATCTCGGTCGCCCGGATCAGGTGCATGCGACTCTTGGGAAAGTTAAGAACGAATTAGACGGAATAAACGAATGTCTAATCGCGTACGGTATGTTGGGTGACCTGGAGACGTTGCAGGTGAACCCGACAACAATCCAAAATTTGCTCGAGACAAATTTCGTTTCGGTCGCGCTCTGGCTGGAAGCTTTGGCGACGGAATTTGAGTCTCAGAAGAGGGGACATGCGGTCGTTATTGGGTCTGTCGCAGGCGACCGAGGGCGGCAGTCAAATTATCTCTATGGCGCGACGAAATGCGGATTAGAGCGGGTCAGCGAAGGGCTGTCGCACCGTTTTGCGTCACAGAGAAATATACACTTCACCTGTATCAAGCCAGGCTTCATTGAGTCTCCTATGACGGCGCATTTGGAGCCGTCCGGACCGCTCTGGGCGTCGCCGGAAAAGATCGCGCGCATCATTCGACGTGCAGTGAAAACCAAACGTGTACGCGTGTATGCGCCATGGGTGTGGCGCTATATTCTGTTGGTTATACGTGCGCTTCCGGTGCCGATCTTTCACCGAACGAATATCTAGTCTATTCAGTCACATAGCATGTTTAGCGCCGATCTATAATTTCTCATAATGTAGATTATCGAATTCTATTATGGTCGACCTCGGCCGATATTATGTCGTGCGCAAGTGCAACTTTGTGCGACCAGCTCAGCCATTCGTAGAACGCCATAATCGCCGGTTCGGACAGATGGCTTCGCAAGGCCCCCTCTCCCCTCTGATTTACACCCTGTTAGGAAAACAAAACCCCGCTCGTTCAATCCTTCGACGTGTCCTTTTGGGCTATGGTCAATTGCATGCTTCCATGACAAGCCTCTCATATGAGAGACAATCTTCCCAGATTGAGTGTTCGGATCGATTTCGCGAATGGAACTCGATTTGGACCTGGAAAAGCTGCGCTGTTGCGCGAATTGACCGCTACGGGTTCGATTAAGGCCGCAGCACACGCGTTGAGCATGTCTTACCCGCGCGCTCTGAAACTGATCGAGCAAATGAATCACTGCTTTGTCTCGCCATTGGTTGAAACTCAGCATGGCGGCGCGGCGGGTGGCGGCGCATTTGTAACAGAGCTCGGACGTGAGATTTTGAGGATCTATGACAGCGTCTGCACAAAATCCGCGATAACTCACAATGAGGCTTTAGCGAAACTCACGGCCTTTGTCGCGGAATAGACTGGATTCGATATAAATCGTGGTTTACATCGGTCCTATGACAGCCATGACGATGACCGGCGAACATCCACACGATGTTTTGAGCAAACTTGCCGATTGGCAAGCGGATGGGCGACCGTGTGCTTTGGTCATTGTAACCGGCACTGAAGGCGGCGCGGTTCGTGCGCCGGGTGCGTTGATGGCGATTAGCGATCATGCAAGTTTCGGCTATATCTCTGGCGGCTGTATTGATGCCGATGTTGTCTTGCAGGCACGTCAGGCTCTAACCAGCGAAGAACCCCGTACTCTGCGATATGGCGCTGGGTCCCCTTTCGTGGATTTGCCATTGCCCTGCGGCGGGGCGATCGACGTTTTGATTGTGCCGAACCCTGCGCCCCAGATCGTTCTAGAATTGATCGAGACGCTCTCCAAACGGTGTGAGACCGTTATGGAAGTCTCGCCAAATGGGACAGTTTCGATTTGCCGTGACTCGGCGCTCTATTCGAGTGAGAGTTTGCGGTTTCGATATGCGCCCAAAATGCGGTTACGAATTGCCGGTCGCGGCGCCGACGCCCTAGCCCTGGGAAAGATCGCCGACGCTTCAGGGATAGAAACCCGCTTACAATTGCTAGATGAGGCTGACCTGCTCGAAGCGAGACATTCGGGTTTGACCCATATAGATCAATTGACCACCGTTACGGACCTTCCAGAGATCGACGATGATGCCTGGACCGCCTTTGTCCTTCTATTCCATGACCGCGATCTCGAAATCCCGCTGCTGCTTCAAGCCTTAGCCGGACCGGCATTCTATATTGGTGCGGTCGGCAGCCGCAAAACGCATCAAATCCGTTGCGACGCTTTACGCGAAGCTGGAGGTGCCGATTTCGATATTAATCGCATCCATGGTCCAATCGGTCTTGTGCCGTCATTGCGAGATGCGTCGGCGATTGCTTTGTCGACATTGGCAGAAATCATTTCCGTCTCTCGACAGAATGCGCAACCCGAGCGGCCTCGCACCGCGATGATTATGCTCGCCGCCGGCGCTTCAAGCCGATTCCAGGATGGTGATAAACTCTTAGCCGATTTGAACGGACAATCGGTGCTGACCCGTGCTGCGCGCGCACTTGAGCATCACCAACCACAAACAGCGATCGCCGTGATTGCAAAAAACCAGTCAGAGCGCGGAAGCATTCTAAAAGACGCGGGTTGGACGGTTATCGAAAACGACGCTGCGGCTCGAGGTCAATCAACATCCATTCAACGCGCAATGGCACATCTGCGCGGGCGCACGGATATTGATCAAGTTCTGATTTTGCTCGGCGATATGCCGAACGTGCCAGCACAACATCTCGATGATATGCTCTCCCGCGCTTTAGACACTGAGGTGCAAACTATTATGAGCGAGAGCGACGGCGTGCTGGGGCCGCCTGCACTGTTCAAACGTCAACATTTTGACCGGCTAGCGGCGTTATCAGGGGATCAAGGCGCAAAAGCGATTTTTTCAGAATCAGAAAGCGGTGCGCAGACGATCAAGCTTTCACCGTTTGAAGCGATGGATATAGATCGCGTCGAAGATCTCTCACGCGCCATGGAGAGCGAACATGCCTGACGGAGTCCTGCAAACATATCCTCGTCCCTTGGTCGATCAGTTCGGACGACAAATTACCTATTTGCGCATCTCTGTGACCGATCGATGCGATTTACGCTGCACGTATTGCATGTCCGAAATCATGCAATTCCTGCCAAAGCGCGACTTGCTAACCATTGAAGAATTGGACCGCGTGGCTCAGGCCTTCGTGGCGCGCGGCGTTAAGAAGATTCGGATTACGGGTGGCGAGCCATTGGTGCGCAAAGGCATGCCGGAACTGTTTGAACGCTTAGGGACGTATCTGGGAAACGGATTGGAAGAGCTGACACTGACGACGAACGCAACGCAATTGGCAGATCATGCCGATATGTTGGCGCGCAATGGTGTTAAGCGCATCAATGTCTCTCTCGACTCACTTGATCCGGATCGGTTTGAGAAAATCACCCACCGACGCACGCTCGATCAGGTGCTGGCGGGAATTGAAGCGGCGCGTTCAGCTGGGTTGCGCGTTAAAATCAATACGGTCGCATTGAAGCATGAAAATGTGGACGAGCTACGAGAGATAATCTCCTGGGCGCATGCGCGCGATATGGACATGACGCTGATCGAAGTGATGCCGCTTGGCGAGACGGATGAGGATCGCATTGATCAATACATTCCGCTCCCAATGGTTCGCGATGCCTTAGAACAGCATTGGACCTTAGAAGACCACGTCGCCGTCGATGCGAATGCAGGACCGTCGCGCTATGTGCGCATTAAGGAGACCGGCGGTCGTCTCGGCTTCATCACGCCGCTTACGAATAATTTCTGCGCGGGTTGCAATCGCGTGCGTGTCACTTGCACCGGCCGCATCTATATGTGTCTCGGTCAGGACGATCACATCGATTTGCGCGCCGCACTGCGCGAGAGCGATGACCCTTCAGCCTCCCTCGATGCTTGTTTGGATCAGGCTCTTTTTAAGAAGCCAGAGCGACATGAGTTTAAAATCGATCGGCGGGGTCAAGATCCAGCACTCGCCCGGCATATGTCTGTGACGGGAGGCTAAGATGCGTAAAATTTTGTATTTTGGTCGCCTATCAGACATTACCGGATGCCAAGAGGAAATGCTCGACATTCCAAGCGAGATTGAAACCGCGGGCGCCCTTCGAAAATGGCTCGATGATCGTTTTCATGCGACGGGTGCTTTGCTGGATCCAACGGTGCGCATCGCGCTCGACCAAGAAATCATTTTCGACGGAACGCCGATACAGTCGGCCAATGAGATTGCCTTCATGCCACCAGTCGGAGGTGGTTGATGCTGCGCGTTTCAGCCGACCCAATCGATGCCAGCGAGGCGTTGAAACAGTTTGAGCAGAGCGCCAAAGGCGCCGGTGCAATTGTCACCTTTAGTGGCCAAGTGCGTCCGCAAGCCAATTCTGGCAAGGTCGAGACACTGCATCTGCAGGCTTATTCTCCGATGACAGAAACCGGAATCGAGTCTGCGATAAATGAAGCCAAAATCCGCTGGTCGATTGATCAAATCTGCGTCTTGCACCGAATTGGCGATATGGCGGCCGGTGAAACTATCGTATTTGTAGCCACGGCGTCTCAACATCGACGTGCCGCCTTTGAGGCGGCTGATTTCCTGATGGACTATCTCAAAACCGAAGCCGTATTTTGGAAAAAAGAAGGCACCGCTTCCGGTGATCAATGGATTGAACCGCGCGCAGATGACTATGTTGATGCCGCGCGATGGGCGAAAAAGGAAACAATCTAAGCCATGGTTGGAATTGATGAGACATTAGAGTTCAAACCCGTTCGTATCGCGGTCCTAGTGGTCAGTGATACGCGGACGTTTGAAACAGACACGTCAGGCGATCTGCTTGTGCAAAGATTAGAATCCGCGGGCCATATTCTCGCGGATCGCAAAATCATAAAGGACGACCCACCCACTATTCGCGCCTGCGTTCAAGAATGGATCGACAATGCAGATATTGACGTCGTGATATCTAGCGGCGGGACCGGACTGACTGGACGCGATGTCACTCCAGAAGCTGTGACACCCCTTTTTGAAAAGACGATTGATGGCTTCTCCGTGATCTTCCACCAAGTCAGCTATCAGTCCGTTGGATTATCGACTTTGCAATCGCGTGCCGTCGCCGGTTTAGCGAAGGGAACCTTCGTGTTCTGCCTGCCTGGCTCCAATGGTGCGGTAAAAGACGGCTGGGATAAAGTGATATCCTTTCAACTCGATAGTCGCCACAAGCCATGCAACTTGGTTGAGCTTATGCCCCGACTGATGGAGCAATAGACGTGAATGATCTCACGCATATCGGGCCTGACGGCCGCGCGCGCATGGTCGACGTCTCCGATAAGTCAGAGACGGTGCGAACGGCGCAGGCCCACGGCTATATCAAAATGTCTTCTGCAGCGTATGAGGCTGCGATCGGTCGCGACACCAAAAAAGGCGACCCGCTCGCGATTTCTGAATTGGCTGGGATTATGGCAGCTAAGAAAACCTCTGATCTTATACCGCTCTGCCACCCCCTCCCCTTGTCAGGCGTAAACGTTGAAATCCGTCCTGTCGCTGGAGAGCCGGTTTTTGAAGTCACACCCATTTCCAAATCGACTGGAAAAACGGGCGTTGAAATGGAGGCGTTGACGGCCGTCAGCGGTGCCTGTCTGACGCTTTATGACATGCTCAAAGCCGTGGATAAGTCGATGCAAATTTTTGGCATTGAGTTGCTCGAAAAGACGGGTGGAAAATCTGGTCCATATCGGAAGCCCGTAGAATGAGTGATTTGATCAGTGTCGAAAACGCGCTCAATCTTTTGCGCGCCAATCGGCTTGAGACGCAAACCGAACGAATTCCTTTGGAAGAAGCTCTGGGTCGACGCCTTGCTAAGCCGGTCGTCGCGCATGTGAACCGCCCCGATGCCGCGCTTTCGGCGATGGATGGATACGCGGTCAAACTCGAAGATGTCCGCACTGAGGGCGCGCGGTTGAGACTCATCGGTTCGGCTCCGGCTGGACATCCATTCGCGGGCTCCGTCCGTAATAACACGACGGTGCGCGTGTTCACGGGTTCAGTCGTGCCCGAAGGCGCCGACCATATTCTCATCCAGGAAAATACAGCACGAGATGGCGAGGATATTATCGTGGCGGAGGCTGCGGATCAGCCGCGCCATATTCGTCACCCCGGGATCGACTTTCAATTGGATGATGTTCTCGTGCCCTCCGGAACCTTGCTGGAACCGGCGCACCTCGCCGTTGCAGCGGCGGGAAACAATGCTGCGGTGGTCGTGGAAAAGCGTCTTCGCGTCGGCATGCTATCGAATGGAGATGAGCTCCAACCCCCGGGTTCTGACTTGCGGCCGGGCGAGATTGTAAATTCTAACCCATTCGGATTGGCGGGCTTAATCGAAGGTTGGGGCGGTGAGCCGGTGCGACTTGGCGTGGCGAGTGATTCAATCGCCTCAATCCATGCCCATATTGATGCAGCAGACGTAGATATTTTTCTGCCCATTGGTGGGGCCTCAGTAGGTGATCATGACCATATGCGTAATGCTTTCAAACAACGAGGCTTTGAGCCTGTTTTTGAAAAGATCGCTGTGCGGCCAGGTAAGCCGACTTGGTTTTCACGTACCGATTCAGTGCTCACATTGGGATTGCCCGGAAATCCGGCTTCAGCTTTGGTTTGTGCGAATTTGTTCCTTTCTCCCCTGCTCGGGATTGATTGGCGCACAGACCTCGTCTCGGGCAGACTAAACCACGCCATCGGATCGAATGGACCCCGAGAACATTATATGCGGGCCCGCGCTGAGATCTCGGATGATGGACAAATTGAGGTCACAGCTGCGCCTAGTCAGGATAGTTCATTGCTGAGCACATTCGTTCACCACAATGCGCTATTGCGACGTCTTCCCAATGAAGCATCCCTAGAAGCAGGAACACTGGTGCGCATTCTCCCAATCGGATCAATCCTGTCGTAACTGCGCTTCTTTGAGAATGTGAAGCGAAAACAATTACATTTGTAAAAATCTTTCTCTCAAGGCTTTACTCCCTGAATGATTGCCTCATTATTTAGGTTAACGCAGAAGCCTCCGCGGGAGAGATAACTGCGAGACAGCCGGAGGAGCCTCACAACATGGCGACACTAAAAATCAATGGAAAATCTGTAACTGTGGACGTTGAAGACGACACGCCCCTACTCTGGGTGTTGCGCGAACAAGTTGGTCTCACAGGCGCGAAATATGGTTGCGGCATTGCGCAATGCGGAACCTGCACGATTCATGTCGATGGCAGCCCTGTTCGATCCTGTGTCTATCCGGTTGGCGCACTCTCGGGCGAAGAAGAAATTACGACGATTGAAGGTCTCTCCGAAGATGCCAGTCACCCTGTGCAGCAGGCCTGGGCAGAGTTGGACATTCCACAATGCGGATACTGCCAGCCCGGTATGATCATGGCGGTTGCCGGTATGTTAAATGATAATCCCAATCCGACAGACGAAGATATTGATGCTGAAATCACCAATATCTGCCGCTGTGGGACGCTGGCGCGTGTCCGCAAGGGCATCAAACTCGCTGTCGAAAAAGCTTAAGGGAGAGAGACATGACAAAAGCTAGTTTGCTCTCACGTCGCGGTTTTATTGTCGGCACAGGTGCCACAGGGCTGACCATTGGCATCCTCGCCAGCTGCGCCCCTTCAGGGACAGAAGCGGATGCACCAGACTATTCAGATCTGCCGCCAAATGACGAAGTGAATGCATGGGTTCATATTGACCATGATGACACGGTCACGGTTCGCATCGCCCGGTCAGAAATGGGCCAAGGCACGTTGACTGGCCTGGCCCAATTGGTTGCTGAAGAGCTCGATTGCGATTGGGATAAGGTCACAACGGAATACCCAACCCCGGGTGAAAACCTCAGACGTGAACGCGTATGGCGTGATTACTCAACAGGCGGAAGCCAGGGTATTCGCGGGTCTCAAGATTATGTTCGCGAAGGAGCTGCGGCCGCGAAGGCCATGCTGATTGAGGCCGCTGCGAACGAATGGGGCGTACCGGCGTCTGAATGTACGTCCGAAAACAGTGTGATCACACACGGGTCCTCTGGGCGAACGGCCACTTATGGCAGTGTCGCCGGTGCTGCGTCTAAGCTGGCGCCCCCATTAGAGGTGACGCTGAAAGACCCAGCCGATTGGAAAATAATCGGGCAAGCCAAGAAACGCTTGGACACCGCGGATAAACTGACAGGTAAACAAGTCTATGGCGCCGACATCCAAATGGATGGCATGCTCAATGCGGCGATCAAACAGGCGCCAAAAATCGGCGCCTCATTGGCCTCATTCGATGCGTCTGCGGTAGAATCCATGCCAGGGGTGAAAAAGGTCGTTGCGGTGAAAAATCCGTTTGGCGAAGGCAATAATGCCGTCGCTGTGATTGCCGATCATTGGTGGCAAGCCAACAAGGCTTTGGAAGCCCTACCGATAGAATGGCAAGGCGGCGTTGACTTCTCAACCGCAGAATTCGAAGCCGAACTTGATGAAGGTCTGACCGCCGAAGAAGCCTTCGTCGGCAATGGTGGCGGCGACTTGGCGGCTGCATTTGGCGCCGCAGATCGCATGGTTGAAGCGACTTATAATATGCCGCTTCAAAACCACGCTTGTATGGAACCGATGAACACAACGGCGCTCTATACAGAAGACGGATGCGAAATTTGGTGTCCAACTCAGAATGGCGAAGCGGCCCTTGCGGCTGTTTCAGAAGCGTCAGGCCTGCCAATTGAGCAATGTGAAGTCCACAAGATCCATCTTGGTGGCGGATTCGGACGGCGCGGCATGCCTGACTATGTCCATCAATCGGTTATGCTTGCTATGGAAATTCCGGGCACTCCGGTCAAAATGCTTTGGTCTCGCGAAGAGAGCATGATGCATGGCTTTTTCCATCCAACAACCAAAGCTCGCGTCCGTGGGTCTTTGGATGCTGATGGAAATCTAACCGGATTGCATTTGCGCATTTCGGGTCAGTCCATTCTGGCCGCCTTGATCCCTCAAGCGCTGCAAAATGGCGTCGATTATGCGACTTTCCAGGGGCTTCTGCCATCTGGGGTCGATCCTCGATTGGAAGATCAGACCCTGAAATACAGCTTTGATAATTTCTTGGTCGATCACGCGATGCGCAATCCACCGGTCCGACCGGGCTTCTGGCGCGGTGTGAACTTGAACCAGAATGCCATCTATCTCGAATGCTTTATGGATGAACTCGCTCACGCGGCGGGGCGTGACCCGCTGGAATTCAGATTGGCGCACCTGTCTGATAGCCCACTCGCCGCCGCCGTTCTGCAAGCCGTGGCGGATAAGTCAGGCTGGGGCAGCGACGATGGCAAAGCGCGCGGATTGTGCGTGATGTATGGCTTCGGAGCCTATGTCGCCGCCTGTGCTGAGGTCACGGTTGATGATGATGGTGCGCTCTCCATCGACAGAATTGTAGCGGCCACAGATCCAGGCTATGCGGTCAATCCGCAGCAGATTGAAGCCCAGGTGGAAGGTTCTTTCGTGTATGGTCTTTCAGCCATGCTCTATGGCGAAATCACCTATGAAGGCGGTGAGGTTCAAGAACGAAATTTTGACACCTATAATTCGATGCGCATCGCGGACATGCCTGAGGTCGAAACGATCATCATGCCATCAGGCGGCTTCTGGGGCGGTGTCGGCGAGCCGACAATTGCGGTCGCGGCACCCGCCGTGCTCAACGCGATTTATGCCGCCACAGGTAAACGCGTCCGGCAATTGCCGATTAAGGATCAAGATCTCCGGAATGCCTAATCTTCGGATAGGACCCATTTGCATGTCGCTCGGCGCAATGGCCGTTGCGGCATGCGGTGGGTCTGGTTCGGAGCGCGCGGCCGTTTCTGAAGCAAGTGATACAGACGTGGCATCTGTCTTGGTGATGGCTTGCACAGGATGTCATTCCGATCAGAGCGGAGCCATCGCTTCGCTCAACGTTTATGACTCGGATCAATTGAGAGACGCGCTCCTCCAATACAAAACAGATGCGAATGGCACCACGGTCATGCACCGATTGGCGCGTGGTTATTCGGATGCTGAAATAGATCTGATCAGCGCCCAACTCGGACAGGATGATGTGTCGCCATGAGTCTTGTTTTTAATCGCCGGAATCTCATCCAATCAGCCGTCTTAGGGGCAAGCGCCGCCGCCCTTCCCGGCTCTGCTATGGCGCAGGCGCGTGCCCGTATTGTCATCGTTGGTGGCGGATTTGGGGGAGCGACAGCTGCCTTAACGCTCAAGCGATTATTGCCTTCATCGGACATTACGCTGATTGAGCCATTTGACCAGTTTGTGGCCTGCCCATTCAGCAATTTAGTTATTGCAGGCTTGCGAGATATTACGTCGCAGAGCTTTTCGTATGATCGCCTTGAAGCCGCAGGCATTACTCGAATTGCTGATACTGCAATTGATGTCGACCCGGTGGCGAAAACGGTAAGTCTGCAGTGGGGCGACGACTTAACCTATGACAAACTCATCCTTTCTCCCGGGATCGATTTTCGGTTTGAAGCGCTGGAAGGTTATCACTCCGGAATGACAGGCCGGTTACCCCATGCGTGGAAAGCCGGCAGCCAAACGCTTTGGCTTCAGTTAAAACTGCAAGCACTTGAGGATGGCCAAACGGTGATCATGTCCGTGCCCCCTGCGCCCTATCGCTGCCCACCTGGACCATATGAGCGGGCAAGCCTGATTGCGCATTTTCTCAAAACACAGAAGCCGCGATCGAAGCTGATCATCCTTGATGCCAAAGATCAGTTCTCAAAAATGGCGCTCTTTAAAGAAGCCTGGGAAGAACACTATCCAGATCATTTAGAATGGCGCGGAGCCAGCAATGATGGGACGGTCGTTCGAGTCGATGCTGAGGCAGACACCGTTTTTACAGACTTTGAGAGCTTCCAATCGCCGGCCATCAATGTCATTCCACCGCAAAAAGCCGGGTTCATCGCCGAACGCGCGGGTGTCGCAGATGCCACCGGCTGGTGCCCGATTGATCCATTATCTTTCGCGTCTACGCTTCAAAGCGATATTCATGTCATTGGTGATGCAACCATTGCAGCGCCGATGCCGAAATCGGCCTTTTCCGCTAATTTGCAAGGGAAAGTCTGCGCCGTTGCTATCGCACGCATAGTTGCGGGGATGTCGCCTGAGCCAACGGTCCTCGCGAACACCTGCTATTCTTACACTACGCCGGATGAGGCGATCTCAATTGCCGGCGTCTATTCCAATGCGGGCGGGAAGTTAAGCAGCATAAGCGGCGCTGGCGGCGTCAGTCCATTGCGCGCAGATAAGGCCATTCGAAATGCAGAGGCCGCGCAAGCCCATCATTGGTTTGAGACAATCACGGCTGAGGCTTTCGGGTGATCCGACGCATTCTCATTGCGGGGCTTCTGGTTTCAGCCTGTGGCGGAAATGATCCCCGATTGGTCGAACCTTCTCAGATTGCCGGAGATGCTATTCCCCAGCCTCTCACGGAGGCACCGGGCGATACCCATCGTGGGAAGATCGTGTTCTCTGAACGAAATCAAGGTCACTGTGTCCTTTGCCATGTCGTGCAAGGACTCGACGCAGAATTCCAAGGCAATGTCGGACCTGATCTGACCTATGTGGCGGATCGATTGAACGCGGGACAAATTCGATTGCGGATTGTTGATTATCAACTTGTGCGTCCCGGAACGCTGATGCCCTCCTATTATCGCAATCATGACTTATATCAGGTGGGTGAGGCCTTTGCTGACGCTCCAATTCTAACCGCGGAGCAGATAGAAGACCTCGTAACCTATTTGAGTGAGATGAAGGCGCATCAGGATGAATAAACCAGGCTTACTCGATCGACGCCAAGTGCTGACAGGTGTTGGCGGTGCGATCGCGATTGCTGCGACTCCCCTCCCCGCTTTTGCATCGCAGGAAGATTTAGATCGAGCTCGACGCGAGCTTTTTGGCGACCGTCTGATCCAAGAAGGCCGCGTTACGGTGAAACTGCCGCCAATCGCTGAGAATGGTTTCTCTGTACCGCTAAATGTCAGTGTCGAAAGTCCGATGGTGGCGGATGATTATGTGAAACGCGTGGCTATCCTGTCCCCACGCAATCCGCTTCCAAATATTGCTCAGTTTCACTTCACCCCTCAATCCGGCAAAGCGGTTGTCGCGACCCGTATCCGAATGTCAGGGACGCAGGCCATTCAAGCCGTCGCGGAAATGAATGACGGTTCGCTTTGGTCCGGAAGTATGGAAACCGTCGTCACGCTCGCCGCGTGCGTGGTTTTGTAGGAGGAATTGCGATGGCCAGTATCCGTTTAGCTGTTCCAAAGACCGCTCAAAGCGGTGACATCATCGAAATCAAAGCCTTGATCCAGCATGAAATGGAAAGCGGATTTCGTCGAGGGTCTCGCGGCGAAGTCATCCCGCGGGATATCATTGTACGGTTTGAATGCAGTTTTGAAGGCGTGCAAATCTTCGCAGCTGACTTCCACCCTGCCATCGCTGCGAATCCGCTTTTGACCTTCCATATGCGCGCCGAGAAGAGCGGTCGTTTATTGTTTGAATGGACAGATCAGAATGGCGAAACTTGGCGCGACAGCGCTGACCTCGAAGTCATATGATCCGCGCAAGCTTGCTTCTTTGCGTATTTGCCATCTCGGCATGCCAGGAGGCTGCTCAGCCTTCGCAACAGAGTGCTCTAACCATTGAAGAGATCCGGTCTGGCTATACCTTCCTGACGGCAGAAACCCAAGCCTTACAAGACGACCCTTTCGCCAATCCCGGCTTGCTCTGGGTCGATCGTGGGGCCGAGCTATTTCAGTCAACAATAGCGGGCGAAGCGTCATGCGCATCGTGCCACGAAGAGGGATTGCATGGGGTCGCTGCCACTTATCCAGCGGTGGATGAATCCAGCGGCGTACTTCTCAATCTCGAGGGGCGGATCAATCAGTGCCGAACGCAGCATCAATCGCTCGATGCGCTAGCTTATGAGAGCGAAGAGCTTCTGGCCTTAACCGCCTATATCTTTAATCAGTCTCACGGGCTTCCAGCGAATGTAGATATCTCGGGTCCAGCCGAGGCCGCTTATCAGCGAGGCTATGATTATTTCCAAACGCGGCGGGGTCAGTTCAACTTATCTTGCCAGCATTGCCACACTGAAAATTGGGGCAAACAATTGCGCGGCGATACGATCAGCCAGGGTCACGGCAATGGGTTCCCAGCCTATCGTCTTGAATGGCAATCGCTTGGCTCACTGCAACGCCGATTGCGCGATTGCGACACAGGTGTGCGTGCAGAACCCCTGCCCTTTGGCGATCCGCGCTATATCGACGTCGAACTCTATCTCGCGGCCCGATCGCAAGGCTTGGCGCTCGAAAGCCCTGCTGTGCGGCGATGATTTTCGACGTTTCAACACGGGAAAAGGCGAGCCACGAAGGCCCGCCAATCCATATTTGATCCGGTTTTGCTTAGAACCGCGCCGTCACGCGGCTAAAGAAGGTGCGTCCCAAAGTGTCATAGGTCGCCGGATAAGTGTTTGATTGTTGTGCGGAGTCATCGCCGATGATCACGAAGCCTTCATCCAGCAGGTTTTCGACGCCAAAAGTCAAACTTACATGATCTGTCGCATCCCAAAAAAGGGTGAGATCGAACTGATCATAAGCATCGACACCTTTAATTCTCAGATCGGGATCGCCGCCATCTGCAAACAAGTCATCTTTGACTTCTGAAATCCGACTCCAACGCAAACGGGCGCCGTAATTCTTGTAAGACCAGTCGAACCGGGTGTTTAAGCTCCATTCCGGTGTTGGTTCACCGACCGTCGCTCCATAATACCCAACATAATCGATAGGATCCTCGCCAGCCAGTGGGATGAGTGTTCGCTCATCGGTCCACGTGATCAGTGAGTATACACCGAAAGTGCCATATTTTTCAGTATCATAGAGATAATCGATAGAAAAATCGATGCCTGACGTGCTGAGTTCGGCTGCATTCCGGGGATTGGAGACGAATGTATCAACAGTGCCGTCTGCTGCCCGGGTGATCAGGGAACAGAACTCACTGACGCCTTGCAAATAGCATAGATCAAAGATGGTCTGAGACGGAACATTCGTCGCTACATCATCAATTTGTATATCAAAATAGTCCGCCGTTAGAGTGAGATTATCAACAAAACTGGGCTCCCAAATCACGCCCAGAGTGACCGTGTCAGCTGTCTCTTCCGATAGCTCGGGATTACCCCCAAATAGACCTTCGATTTGCGAATTGACTTGCGAACCCGTTCCCGCGGCACCGTCCGGGACATTCGACGAGACGATTTTAATGTTCTCGCAATTGGCGATTGCAGCTGTTTGTTCTGCGTCTGTGAGGTCGTCAAACCCGCCATTTGAACCGCCGGAACATGGATCAGCAATGTTTGGGAAGCCGTTCACGAGTGGTGAGAACAATTCCCCGATATTTGGTGCTCGTACGGCGCGCTGATACTGACCGCGAAATCTGACTCCATCGATAGGCACCCAGCTTAATCCAGCGGCATAGGAGCTCACTTGCCCGACCCCACCGATGGAGTAGTCCGACAATCTATAGGCACCGGTAAAGGTCAACTCCTTCGCGAATGATGCATCTTCGACCAGAGGTGCACTGACTTCTCCGAAGAGTTCCGCCACATCAAAGCGACCGGATACGTCTGGTGCCTGATTAAATCCGCGGACATCTGGGCCAAGACCAGCTCCGCTTGTGGACAGGCTATCTTCACGATACTCCGCGCCGAATGCGACGGCGACCGGCGTATGGGCCAAGGGCGAGGTGAATCCGGCAATGTCACCACTGGCCGTTCCAGACAGGATGAATTGTTCGGTTTGCCCTGTGATCATTCCGGTGACGGTAATGGCTTCGATGACTTCATCGCTGAGACCGTTTTCGTCAAATATATTCGCTGTCCCATCGCGCACGGCCTCAAGATAGGCTGACAACGAAATATTTCCGGTTTGAGAAATCGACGTATCGGCTTGTCCAAATGAGGCAAATAGATCCCAATCCCAAGTCTCCGATAGTGCTCCTCGAAGGCCAGCATTGACTTGGAAACTGTCATTTCGAACATCTGATAAGCGTCCACCCGCTTCGCGGAAGCGCCGACCAGAGGAGAAAACCGCGTCATCGACGCCGTTGCCATCAGTATCAGAATTTTCTTGACCTGCCGATATCGCCGTTAAAGCCGCTAAAGCTTCCGGATCATCGGCAATAAATGGGTTATCGAGATTAACGGTCAACGTCGTAAAAATTGGCGTAGGTGCCAATAATTGTTCGGTCTGACTGGTGACGAACACGCCTTGTGCATAGGCTTCAATCGTATCGGTTATATCGTACGATACGCGGCTATATAGCGAATATCGTTCCTGCGGAATTTGTAGGTAATTTTCGGGTGCATAATTGTAACGGCTGGTATTGGCCCCTGAGTTTATGAAGGGGAGTATACCGGGCCCATCTGGGTTAAAAATGAAGCCGAAAGAGTCTGTCGTGCAGTATCCGAGTAAATTGCCATCATCATCAGATGCTTCTTCCGTACCTTCCACGTCGCAGGGCAGTGCTATACCGAGCGTGTCTGTATAATTCACATCATCATCGCTGACGAACGTCGATGGAATATTGACCGACCCCGTCTCGAGTAATCCGTCAGCGGCGCCAGCATCGATCAGTGTAACGGCTGAGGAATCTCGATTACCCTGGAGCACCGATTCGCGTTGCGTGTATTCAAAACTAAAAACCGCATTACCGCGGTCATTGTCAAAATTACCTCCCAAGGTCAGAGCAGCGGTATAGATCGCGCCGTCGCCCTCTTGACTGGTTTCATATCCGGCCGACGCTTCCAATCCTTCAAAATCATCTTTCAGAATGAAATTGACGACGCCCGCCATGGCGTCTGACCCATAGACCGCTGACGCGCCGCCCGTAAGGATATCAACTTGTTCGACCAAAGCTGCGGGAATTGTGTTCAGATCGACGGCGCCAGGATTTTGGTTCGAGGTGACATAGCGTCGACCATCGACAAGAACCAGTGTGCGGTTTGAACCTAGCCCTCGCAAGTCAACGGTCGCTTCGCCGATGCCTGGATTGTTCGATGTAGAGTCAAATCCAGGAATAACTTGCGGCAGCGTGTTGAGGAACTGCTCGGCATTTACGGTGTTCGGTAATGTTAAATCATCGGATGCGACATTCGCGATTGGGCTGCTCGAAGTCAGATTTGAATTCTTAATGCGCGACCCGGTAACCGTGATGGTCTGCTGCCTCGCTTCGTCGGTCTCTTCCGTGATATCGGTTTGCGCACTTGCAATTTGACCGAACCCCAGCCCCGCTAAACCAGCGATGATGGTCGTCTGGAAGGCCAGACGACGAATAGTGTTTTTTCTCATTAGTTCTCTCACTCTTTTCGCGCGCCACAAGCGACGCGCGTCGTGTGAGATCAGGACTGAAAATCCGACCTCACGAGGCGAGAAATGAACTTTTCGGACGTGTGAAGTCTTTGTCCGAGTGTATCATTATTTGCAATACCAACTAATCGGGGGGGTTCGTGGAAATCTGTTGCTATTATGCAATAATGAGGTGGGCAGATATTGAGTCTGTATCGAGCGTACTAATAAGCGAGCTCTTTAAACACTTTGCGCGTGTCTCGACCCCAGTCTTGCTCGTAGGCGCGTAACAGTTCTTCAGCGGGCGTCAGACCTGTCGCAACGATCCTATCGAGTTCTTGGAGAAAGCCGGTCTCGTCATCTCCGGATGTCGACAATTTGGCGCGTTTACGTAAACCGGCCCGAGAGATGTCGAGCACTTGCTTGGCCACGTCCTGCAATGTTCCTCCGCCTGGTGTTGGAGCTTTGAGGCCGATTGTGCGTACGGTTTGGCGGAGGGCCTCTCGGTCCCCTTCCGTCCAATCTTTGACCAGGTCCCATGCAGCGTCCAGCGCGTCCTCATCATAGAGCAGACCGGTCCAAAACGCGGAGAAAGCACAGAGGAGCGACCATGGTCCTGAATCACTTCCCCGCATCTCAAGAAAACGTTTAAGCCGGACTTCTGGGAAAATGGTTGATAGATGATCTTCAAAATCATCCATCGCCGGTAATTCACCCGGGAGGATATCCAGCTTACCCGCCATAAAGTCGCGGAAACTGAGGCCAGAGGCGTCTAGATATTTGCCGCCACGACGGACAAAATACATAGGAACATCAAGGGCATAATCGACATAGCGCTCAAACCCGAAACCGTCTTCAAAGACGAAGGGTAACATGCCTGTCCGGTCTGGGTCGGTATCGGTCCAAATCTGTGATCGATAAGATAGGAAGCCATTCGGGCGCCCGTCTAAAAAGGGTGAATTGGCGAACAAAGCCGTGCCCAGGGGTTGAAGGGCCAAGGAGACTCGAAACTTCTTCACCATGTCGGCTTCTGAGCCAAAATCGAGATTGCTTTGCACCGTACAGGTGCGGAACATCATTTGCCGCCCGAGCCGACCGACTTTGTCCATATAGGCGCGCATGATCTTATAGCGACCTTTGGGCATGATTGGCGTTTCGTCCATTGACCAGATGGGACTCGCGCCCAAACCGATAAAGCCAATGCCGAGAGGATCGGCGATTTCACGCACTTCCGTAAGGTGTTGACCAACTTCATTACAAGTTTGGTGAATATGTTCGAGCGGGGCGCCTGAGAGTTCGAACTGACCACCGGGTTCGAGACTCACGCTGGCCCCATCCTTTTTAAGACCGATCAAATAGCCGCTCTCTTCAATCGGGGTCCATCCAAACTGATCGCGTAGACCTTCCAGCATGGCGCGGATCGAAGCCGTGCCCTCATAGGGCAATGGTTTTAAGTCCGACCAGGTGAAGCCGAACTTTTCATGTTCGGTTCCGATGCGCCAATCCGATTTCGGCTTACTGCCCGCTTCGAACCATTCAACAAGTTCTGACTTCCCGCCAATTCGCGGTGCGGTTTCGTCAATGTGCTTTGTCGGAGTTGTCACGCGCCTGCCCTCCCGCAAGTATTATGTTTGAGGCAGATAGGGAGCTTTTTGCCAATCGCCAACCTGTGACTGCCAAAGCGTGAGCGCTGAGACAACCGCTGTCTCTGCGCGAAGGATCCGCGGACCCAGGGTAATGGGGAGCACATAGTCGAGCGAACGCAGTATTTCCCGCTCTCTTGGCGAAAATCCGCCTTCCGGGCCAATCAGAAGACCCGCGGGGCGGTCACTCAATTGTGATTGCAGTTCGCGCATTGGAGCCGCATCAGCTCCCTCATCGCAATAGATGAGCGGCGTGTTCTGATCCCACTTGGCCAGCATTTTTGGTAGGGTTTCGGCTTCATAAATCTCCGGGAGGTCCATCCGCTCGGTCTGTTCCGCCGCTTCTATCGTTAGTAAACGCATCCGATCCGTTCGCACGCGTTGGCTTTGAGTATATTCGGTCAGGACAGGGCGAATGTGTCGAACGCCCAATTCAGTGGCTTTTTCGACGATAAAGTCTGTCCGAGCCTTCTTAATCGGCGCGAAAAGCAAAGTGAGGTCTGGTCCGGCGCTTTGCGGCCGCGTCTGATCCTGTGGCTCTAGCACCGCGATTTTGCCATTCACGCGCAAAACACATTGCCATTCGCCGTCACGGCCATTGAACGCGCGGACAATGGCGCCATCGACCAAACGCATAACGCGGATCAGGTACTTGCTCTGCGCGTCAGGCAGGGCAAAGTCCTCATTCTTATTCAACGCGTCGGTGACGTATATCCGGGCAATATGGCTCATAGCGCGCTCTATAAGCGCATCCTTGAGTGGCGTTAAGCCATAGCGCCGCAATTAAAAACCGCTATAGAAGCAGCATGACCGAGTCGCCTGATCCCGATCAAAAGCGCTGGGGGAACATCCCTTTAGACAGCGCCCTGCCCGATTGGTTGCAAAACCTTCCTGAAGGTAGCCGGCCATATGCCGCATTGGCCCGCTGGGATCGGCCTGTGGGAATATGGCTCTTATTGCTGCCCTGTTGGATGGGTCTGGCGCAAATGCGTATTCCTGATGGGTTTCAGTGGATCGATCTGGTCTGGATCATTCTCTTTGGCATTGGTGCGGTCGCGATGCGGGGCGCAGGCTGCACATGGAACGATATTCGCGACCGTGACATTGATGGGCAAGTGGAGCGGACCGCCGCGCGGCCAATTCCATCAGGGGATGTATCGCTCCAGCAGGCCTATTATTTCTTAGCGGCGCAATTGGCGGCGGGCTTCCTGGTCTGGTTATGTTTGCCATTCGATGCAAAAATGGGTGCTCAGCTCTCTATCCCTCTGGTGGTTGCCTATCCTTCTATGAAACGGATCACGTGGTGGCCTCAGGCGTGGCTCGGGTTTACGTTTAATTTCGGTGTCTTAGTCGGGGCTGCGACCGCCACGAATGTCACGGGTGCGACCGGGGTTCTTTATCTCGGACTGGTCTGCTGGACCGTGGCCTATGACGCGATTTATGCG
>JABSQA010000051.1 GCA_013213825.1 Henriciella sp. | reverse complement strand
ACAAAGGATCCCGCTTGCCAGGAACCTGCCCAGCGTCTTAGAACCGCCTCTTGTTGAAGACCCGGATCATTCCCTGCCTTGATGTCAAAGATGGCCGCACCGTCAAAGGCGTGAACTTTGTTGATTTGCGCGATGCTGGCGATCCTGTCGCTCTGGCCAAAGCCTATGATGCGCAAGGCGCGGACGAGCTTTGTTTTCTCGACATTACCGCCAGTCATGAAGGTCGGGGAACCTTGCTCGATGTGGTTAGCGCGACGGCCGAGCAGTGTTTCATGCCGCTGACCGTGGGCGGCGGGGTCCGCAGCGCTGACAATATGGTGCAGCTTCTGCGTGCGGGGGCCGATAAAGTCGCGATCAATTCCGCTGCAGTCGCTGACCCTGATGTTGTGTCGCGCTGCGCTGCCAAAGCGGGATCGCAATGTGTCGTGGTCGCGATTGATGCGCGGAAGGCCGGCGATGGTTGGGAAATTTTCACCCATGGCGGCCGCAAGCCGACCGGTATTGACGCGGTTGAGTTTGCCAAGCTGGCGCAAGCCAAAGGGGCCGGAGAAATCTTGCTCACCAGTATGGATAAAGATGGCACCAAATCTGGCTTCGACTTGCCGCTAACCAAAGCGGTGACCGATGCGGTGACGATTCCCGTCATTGCCAGTGGCGGCGCGGGTAGCGCAGAAGACCTCGCCCCCGCCATTCTCGAGGCCGGGGCGAATGCTGTGCTGGCCGCCTCGATCTTCCATTTTGGGGAAGTCAGCCTAGAACAAGCCCGCGCCGCTTTGTCAGACGCTGGCGCCCCCGTTCGCCCGCTTTAGGAGCCTCGCAATGACAGACACCCCACTCGGAAACGCCCACGCTTTGGTTGATATGATGGGCTATTTGGCGATGACGATTGATGACCGCGCCGGCGATGCGCCGGACAATTCCTATACAGCGAAATTGCTCGCCAAAGGCGCGCTTCATTGCGGCAAGAAAATCGCTGAAGAGGGCGCAGAATTGGCTTTGGCATTGGCCGCTCAAGGCAAAACCGAAGCGGCCTCAGAGGCCGCGGA
Organism: Henriciella sp.; assembly: GCA_013213825.1. Taxonomy (GTDB): domain Bacteria; phylum Pseudomonadota; class Alphaproteobacteria; order Caulobacterales; family Hyphomonadaceae; genus Henriciella. The sequence continues at coordinate 22,044 of JABSQA010000051.1, read as the reverse complement.
TTTGATTTATCATATAATGGTGGGTCTGCGGTCCAAAGGGGTTAGCCTGGACGAGGTCTCCGATGCCTTGCGGAAGCGCCAGGGCATATCGGGATTGGATGAAAAGGCCTCCCGACCGAAATAGCCGCGACCTGCGGATTTGGCGGCGGGGCTTCATAGTCCCCGCATCTCAAAAATTGCGAACCGCGAACTATTCCCTTATATAGACGAGATGCTCCGCACGCTGACCTCTCTGCTTTGGATCATTGCTGCCCTCGCGCTTGGGTTCGAGGCGATGGCGCAGCCGTGCGATATGCGGTCCGATATGGAAGCCGCGCCACACCATGAAATGATGGCGGATATGCCCTGTCACGACATGATGATAGATGAAGCGTCAGCAGATCACGAACAGCCAGAGCGCATGCCAGAACACAGTTCGCAAGCCTGTTGCTGTGCCGCTTTGCTGGGCAATGGTGTGACCGCAAATGCCCCCGAACTGAACCAACCGGTCCCGGGCCTCACCCTTTGGGCGACGCCCATTCCGGATTCAGCCACTTCAATCTTGTTTGAGTATGAACCGCCGCCGCCGCGGGCCTGATCCTTTCGTTTAAGGATCAACTCAACAAGGAATATCTTACATGAATAGCATCCAAACTGCAGGCGCCCTGCTTGCATTTGGCTTTGCGCTAAGTGCTCAATCGGCGGACGCCCGACCGGTCTCTTATCCGAGCGGTTGGACCGTTATGCAGATGAATAATGGCGACGCGTCGACCTTACATGTGCATTACTCGCCAACCTTTCAGGACTCGATTGGCCTCTATTCAGAGCGTAATTGGGAAAATGACTGGCACTTTACCGGGCTGCAATATAATCGCCTGGTCAAACGCTGGAACTCACCCAACGCGCAAGCCAATTTGTACTTTAAGGCCGGCGCCGGCCAAGCCGACCCATTTGGTGATGGGGCTGATGTTGAAGCCGCGGGCTTTATCGGCATTGGCGCTGATTGGGAAACCCGGCGCTGGTTTACCTCTTATGAAGCACGCGCGTTTGACCTAGGCTTCACCCAAGATGCCAGACAGGCCGCGCGGATCGGGGTCGCCCCCTATATTGGCGACTATGGCGATCTGCACACATGGCTGATGCTTCAAATTGAAAACCAACCCGAAGCTGAAACCCCCACCACGGTGACCCCGCTAGTGCGCTTTTTTTATGACGTTCAGTTGCTCGAAATCGGTTATACTCCGGAAAGTGAAGAGCTGATGCTGAACTGGATTGTCCGATTTTAGGAAGGACCTAAACAGATGAAATCTCTAATGATTGCCCTTATCGCCGCCCTCTCGACATCGATGGCGCTGGCTCAAGCCGAGGCCGCAGCGGTCTCTGAAGCTTCAGCCCAAACACTCGTCACCGCCAAGGTGAATGGCATGGTATGCGACTTCTGCGCCCGCGCCGTGACCAAAGTCTTCGGCAAAGAAGACGCGGTCGACTCCGTCCATGTTGATCTAGACAATGGCGAAATCCACGTGACGCTGAAAGCCGGCTCTGCGCTCAGCGATGAACGCGTGGCAAGCCTGGTCAAAAAGTCGGGTTATGACTTGGTCTCCATCGCCAGAGATGCGGTATGATTGCCGCACAAGACGAGGTGAAGTCGCCGAGCGTTCTACCGGCAACACTGGCCCTCTTCACCTCCGCCACGACACTCATATGCTGCGCCTTACCGGCCATGCTGGTCATGGTTGGCATGGGCGCCGTCTGGTCCGGCGTCATCGGGTCAGTGCCCGGCATTACTTGGTTCGGTGCCAATAAGGCCATCGTGTTCAGCGTGACGGGCCTTGTGCTGCTCGCTTCCGGTGCTTGGCAATGGCATGCCCGTACCCTGCCCTGCCCGGCCGACCCGGCGAAAGCGCGTGCATGTACACGGCTGCGCCGGATCAGCTGGACCCTGTGGGGCATCAGCGTTGCAGCCTTCGCAATTGGCGGCTTTTTCGCCTTCTTCCCGGACGCGGCAGCGGCGCTCTTCCTCTAAGGCAGACCTAGACAAATAGCCCTTGGGCGTTCACCGTTTAAAAAAGACGCGCGGAGGACGCCCAATGGCACGACAGCATGATATTCCCCTGACCGGTCACCAACCGAACCTACAAGCCTGGTTCGACTATATGATGGGCGGACATGATAAAGGGCGCTTGCTCGAACTCCTGCATGACGATGTCGTGTTTCGCAGCCCGGTGGTGCACACGCCCCAAGAAGGTAAAGCGATCACGTTCGCCTATCTCTCTGCTGCCGGCGGGACGCTTGGGAATGACAGTTTCAAATATACCAAAGTGTTCGATTGTGGCGACAAAGCCGTGCTCGAATTTGAGAGCGAGATGGATGGCATCCATATCAATGGCATTGATATGATTGAATGGGACGAGAACGGGCAAATCGTCGACTTCAAAGTTATGGTCCGCCCGCTGAAAGCGATCCAAACGGTTCATGCTGCCATGGGCAAAATGCTCGAAAAGATGAAAGCTGAGGCTTGAGCCCGCCAACCCTTCTGACGGCGCGACTGAGCCTTAAACCTTGCGAGAAATCTGACTATCCCGACATGGCTGCGATGTGGGCGGACCCGGAGGTCGTGCGTCATATTGGTGGCCAGACCCGCAGCGCCCAAGATGCCTGGTTCGCGCATCTGCGCAATCGCGGCCTATGGGACATTCTTGGCTATGGTTATTGGATTGTCCGCGAGCGCAAGACGGATGTTTTTGTCGGTGAAGTCGGGTTTGCAGATTTCATGCGCGGCATGACACCTGACATTTCGGGGCACCCCGAAGCTGGCTGGGCGCTGAGCGCGTCGGCCTGGGGAAAGGGCTATGCCAGCGAGGCCACAAAAGCCGCACATGACTGGCTCGATTACACCCTGCCTGGCCGCTCCACCTGTATCATTGATACAGACAATGCAGCTTCAATTCGGGTCGCAGAGAAGCTGGGATATCGCGAAATCGGCCCGAGTGATTATCGCGGCGCGCCAGTCCTGGTGTTTGAACGTTACAGCCCCGAAACTTAAAAAGGCTAGCGATTCAGCGCGAGCAAGGCTATTTAGCGCAAATGGTTACAACATATCTCGACTTCGAAAAGCCGCTCGCCGAGCTTGAAACCAAGATCGCCGAGCTTGAAGCCGTTGCTGCCCAAGAGGGTGGCCCGCAAATCAATGATGAGCTGAAAAAGCTCAAAGAGAAAGCCGCTAAGCAGCTCAAAGACACTTATTCGTCTTTGACCCCTTGGCGCAAAACGCAGGTTGCGCGGCATCCAGAGCGCCCGCATTTTAGCGACTATATTGAAGGTCTGTTCGATGACTTTCAGGAACTCGCAGGCGATCGCGTGTTCGGCAATGATGAAGCCGTCCTTGGCGGCTTAGCGCGATTCAATGGCCAATCCGTTGTGGTCATCGGCCACGAAAAAGGCCGCACGACAGAAGCGCGTTTGAAGCACAATTTCGGCATGGCCCATCCCGAAGGTTATCGCAAAGCCGTCAGACTGATGGATTTGGCGGAGCGGTTTGAACTTCCTGTCATCACAATGCCTGATACAGCCGGCGCCTTTCCAGGAAAAGCGGGCGAAGAGCGTGGACAGGCCGAAGCGATTGCGCGCGGCACCGAGCGTTGCCTGTCCCTCAACGTGCCTCTGATTACACTGATTATCGGTGAAGGCATGTCTGGCGGCGCCATCGCCATCGCGGCGGCCAATCGCGTCATGATGATGGAACACTCCATCTATTCCGTGATCTCACCAGAAGGCTGCGCCTCTATTCTCTATCGTGACGCGGCCAAAGCCAAAGAGGCTGCCGAAGCGATGAAGATCACCGCGAAGGATTTGGTGAAACTGAAAGTCGTCGACACGATTGTAAAAGAACCCATTGGCGGCGCGCATCGCAACCCGCAAAAAGCCATCGCCTCAGCCGGCAAGGCGCTCGATAAGGCGCTGCAAGAGCTGATGCCAATGACTCCACATGAGTTGAAGGTGCAGCGACGTGAACGGTTCTATGCGATTGGTCGCGAAGGGCTGAACTAGGCAGAGACTGACTTGCGGCGCTGGCGCTAAAACGACGTCAGCACAAATCAAACAAAGAAAGGGCGGCCCAAAGGCCGCCCTTTTGATTTGGAATGGGTATGGGTTTGGCTTATCCGCCGAGCCCAAACCGCTTCGTGACACTGACCTTAAACGTCCGCCCAAATGGGTTGTGCGTGTATGGGTCATAGTTCAAGTCGAACTGGGCAAATGGTGGGTCTTCATCAAATACGTTGACCACAGATAGACCCAGATCTAACTCCCATGGCGATTGCCAATTGTAGAACAAGTCCAATGTGGTTTGTGCATCAATGTCACTATTGCCATCACCGGTTAGATCACCGCGTTCATCGTCATAAGAGTCGATGTGGCGGAGAACACCGCGGAAATTGTGATCACCTACCGCATAGTTTGCAGTCACGTTTGCTTTCCACTGTGGCAACGAGCGCGAGAAGTTGGAGCGGTTGAACTGATCAACCCGGTCGCCGCCTGGCAGCACAGTTCCTTCAACAGAGAAGTCACCTACATCATATTCGATTACATAGGTTGCATCGAGACCGAGTGAGAATTCATTCCCAGCAATGTCCCATATGTTCTCAAGACGCACATCTACACCCGAGGTTTGGATGTCCGGTCCGTTGACGACATTGGTCGCAATCCGAGAGATCTCATTTGCGGTGTTGATGCCATCATTGTTCAGATCGTTAAATGTGATCCGAGTCAGAATGCCGTCATCATCCGTCGTCGCTGTGCCCAGCGCTGCAACGCCTGCGTTCACAATTGATGACTGTTCTTCGACGATAATCGGGTCAGAGAAGTCAAAATTGTAATAGTCAATCGAGGCGGAGAATCCATCATTCTGGAATAAGCCGCCTAGGTTGAAACTAAAGGCACTTTCAGGATTAAGGTTCGGGTTTCCGAACTGGTCGACCGCTTTAAATGCAGAAGTCGGTGCAACGAATTGCAGGCTGGTAACCGATCCAGACAATTGGTTCAGAGTTGGTCCACGGAATGATGTTTGCGCTGAACCACGGAACGCGAACGCGTCTGTGACCTGCCACTTGGCCGCGATTTTTGGGTCAAAAGTCGAACCGACTTCACCGCCATAATCTTCGTAGCGCATGGCAACCTGGACATCCAAATCGTCATAAAGTGGTACTTGCAATTCACCGAAGACCGCAAAAATCGTCTGATCTTCGTCAACGGCATTCGTACCCGCGAGGAATGAGTAAGGGCCTGTGCCACCTGGTCCAGGGGTCACGTCAAGATCGGTGAGATCGTTCGGATCCACCTCATAGGACTCGCGACGAACCTGGAAGCCCGCGGCCCAACCGACAGCACCGCCTGAAGCCTGCACATTGCTCTCACCAGAGAACACGCCATCCAGAACCAAAAGATCAGTTGTCACCAATGTTTGGTTCGGACCGGTCAACCATTCCGCCAAGGCAACGCTATTCTCTAGACCCGAAACAAATCCCGGATTTGCTGCCCCAGTGATGGCGCTTGCAGCAATCGCGTTCGAGAACGGGTTGTAATATTCACAACCACCTTGTCCGGCGACAGCCCCCGTAGGAACCGCGCCCGTTACAGGATCGGCACAGACACCGAAACCGTTCAGAGCTGCAGAAAGACCATTGATGAACGTATCATTGGTGCTCCGATCACCTTCGCTGCGCGAGTAGCTCACTGCAAAATCATAATTTACATCATTGGCGAGCGTACCCGCATAAGAGCCTGAAAGACCAAGTGTCTCATACTCACGGAAGCCTTCTTGAGCGCCACCTGTACCTGGGAATCCACCCCAGCCAAAGGTTCGTCCGATGTACAGCAACGGTGCACCGGTGAATGCGCCTGGACTATCTGCTTGAAACTGCAAATAGCCTGGGTGGGTCGCTGGTACAACTTGGCTGGTGAGCGACTGTGGCGGGTAAGATGGTGATGTCTTCCACGCTGGAACATCGATTACAGAATAGAGCAATTCGAGGTGAAGGTCGCCACCATTCAGTTCGCGATTATATTCAGAGAAGACTTTAATCTGCTCTTCTTCTTCCACCAAATTATCAAACTGAGTGAATTGGAAACGGCAGAATGGGGCCAAAGTACCCCCTAGCGCAAGACAACCAGCAGAGTCGCTCACGGGACCGCCAGTTCCAAGATCAATGTAGTAACCTGGATTCGAAAGGGATGACCAACCGCCAACAGGGTTATCAGCGAAGGATGAGATTGCCCAATCTTGATCCAGCAATGTCGCTTCTTCGCGCTTTTGATACTCGACAGTTGTAACCCAATTATAGTCCTGGCCTTGCAAGCCATAAGCGGCTGAGACGCGATATTCGCCATCAGTTCCATCAAATGTCTGATACTCGCCCGACACTTCGAACCCATCAAGATCGTCACGGGTGATGAAGTTTACGACCCCGGCAATCGCGTCAGATCCATAAAGTGCAGCCGCGCCATCTTTCAGGACTTCCAAACGACTAATCGCTGCGGATGGAATATTGTTGGTGTTGACGAAGAGCTGAGCTTGCTCGCCGATTCCGTATGGGTTGAAGGTTTGGCGTCGCCCGTTCAACAGAACCAAAGTTCGGGCTGGGCCAAGACCTCGTAAGTTGATGTTCGACGTACCTTCGAGACCGTTCGATCCGAATTGGTTGGTTTGGCCGTCGGTGCCGGACGAAGGCCCGAGGTTTTTGATCAAATCAGTAACCGTTGGGTTGCCTTCAAGCTTAAGATCCTGCGCCGTCAACACATCCACCGGCAGCGCCGCGTCTTCGGGTGTGCCTTGAATGAATGAGCCGGTGACCGTCACCGTGCTTTGGCGCAGTTCGTCGCCTTCATCTTGGTCTTGAGCGATCGCTGCCCCGCTGGCCATCATGGCCGCGAGCGATGCACTAAACACCAGTTTTCTTCCAAGCGTCATATTTATCCTCCGTGAATATTTTTAAGCCGCCAGTCTCGTGGAACGGACAGGCGTCTAAGATCACAGTATTTTGAACAGAAGGTTACGGAAGAGGCGACTTATGCTGCGGCGCAGCAATGAAAATTTGACAGCGTTCGACATTAAACTGTCATATTGCGTATCGAAGAACGATATTGCGGTTTTGCCCTGTCCAAATGGCCCGAAACACGCTTATAGGCCTGCATGACCCTGCCCATTCAGCAAATTTCTTCCTTCTTCGCAGATGCAGCAGAGCCCGCAGCTTTTCCAAAATCGGTGTTGCGCTTTCGCAACACGCGTTGGGCCGATCAGATAGGGTTCCGCGAAGGAAGCGAAAATGACTGGATCCGCCACTTCGCGCAGTTCGAATCACTCCCGGACAATCTGACTCAGCCGTTGGCGCTGCGATATCATGGCCACCAATTCCACGTTTATAATCCGGACCTTGGCGACGGACGCGGGTTTTTATTCGCGCAAGTTCGTGACCGAGCCGGCCGTTTGCTCGATCTCGGCACCAAGGGATCCGGACAGACAAGATGGTCGCGGCAAGGCGATGGTCGTCTGACTTTAAAGGGCGGTGTCCGAGAAATTCTGGCTTCAAATTATCTCGAAGCCATGGGCGTCAACACATCGAAAGCGTTCAGCCTGATCGAGACTGGCGAAGAACTGCATCGCAATGATGAACCGTCGCCAGCGCGTTCGGCCGTGCTCGTGCGCCTCAGCCATAGCCATTTACGTTTCGGGACGTTTCAACGCGCCGCCTATTACGACGATACCGAAGCGATGGCGGCGCTGATCGAGCATGTCATTGAGCATTATTATCCCGACTGCGCCGATGAAGCCCTTGGCAAAGCCACCCCGGCTTTGTTCGAGCGCATGGCCCAGCACACGGGTGCGATGATCGGACAATGGATGGCGGTTGGCTTTGTGCATGGCGTCATGAACACGGATAATTTCAATATTACCGGCGAAACCTTTGATTTCGGTCCCTGGCGCTTTTTGCCCAAAAGCGACCCCAACTTCACAGCGGCCTATTTTGATCAACAAGGGCTTTACCGGTTCGGACGCCAACCCGCGCAGGGTCTATGGGCACTGCAACAACTCGGTGGCGCCCTTAGCCTGGTCGCCGAGGCCGATGATCTCAGCCAAGCCATGGCAGCTTATGAACCGGCTTATCAAGACAGCTTTGCAGCGCACACATTCGCACTCTTAGGGCTTTCGCGCAGCGATGTTCTGCGCGACGACCTGCTCTTCTTACAAGACTTTTATGGCTGGCTGACCGAGAGCGGCGCCAATTGGCCGCAAACCTTCTTCGATTGGTTTGGCGGCGAGGCGAGCCTGGCGCGCAGCGCCGACAGCCCTCAAGCCGCCCTCTACCAATCTGATGGCTTTGCCAAGGTGAAACAGCAATTGACAGCACGGGCGAGTGATCGTGCCGATCGCCTGGCGCACCCCTATTTTCAACAAGCGCAACCCATTGATCTCTTCATCGAAACAGTAGAGGCGCTGTGGGCGGACATTGCTGAACGCGATGATTGGCGCGCTCTAAACACTCATCTTGAGAAAATAGAACTTGCCCGTCAGGCTTATGACTGGTCCGAAACGTGAGCCCGGCGCCAGCGCAAGGCGTGGCCCGCCGCCAATAGAATGCCGCCAATCACTGTTAGTTGCGTTTCATAGTCATGCCACGCTTCGACAAAGGCACCCGATGCAAGCAAGCCGTACCCGCAAACAATCATCAGGCCAGTCGGCAAAGTGATCCGGTTCGAAGTCAAGGCGAGTAAAGAGAAAGGAAGAGCAGCGACGACAAACGTCTTGTGGAGCCATTCCGCCTCGGCCCAGATGCCGACGATTGGGAGTGCCGTCGACAATAGGGGCAAGGCAAGGCAGTGAAGGAGACACAGACCTGAAAGGGTAATAGCTGTCCCGTCAACCGCCGCTGCTCTTGGTGTACGATCAGACTTCATTAGAAGGCCAATCGCAATCCAACGCGAATATTTTGTCCTGGCGCAGGCGCGAGGTCTTTGACCACAGATGTCGCGAAGCGAACTTCTTCATCCGTAATGTTACGCGCTTCGATGAAGGCCTCGGTGCCATCTTTGCCAACACCAAAGTCAGACAGGTCGACTTCACCGCGAAGATCGAGCGTGGTGTAACCATCGGTGGGCAATTGGCCTGCGCCTGGGTCATCCTGGTCGCCTGCGACAGTCAATGCCGCGCCGACTTCCCATGCGCCCCATTCCGCGCTGGCATCACCGTTAAAGGTGACCGGTGGGATGAAGGGGACATTGCCACCCGCATCGAGATCCGCTTCGACAAAGTCGACGCTGGCCCCGAACTCCCAATTGGCGCCGAGTGGGCCATTGTCAAAGAACAGTTCGCCATAGATCTCGCCACCGATAAAGTCTGCATCATCTTGGACATATAAGAAGACTGGCAGGCCATCGGCTTCGCTGACAAGCGCGCCGTCTTCAAGAGTCTGACCGGGTGTCAGGAAGATGAAGTCTTCAAACTGGGTGCTAAACACATTCACACCGAAGCCACCAAATTCGCTGCTCCAGCGAAGCGTGCCTTCAAGGTTAAGTCCGCTTTCCTTTGACAGATTGAGATCGCCAACTTCGAACTGTTCAGTGGCCAAGTGCGGGCCGTTCGCAAACAGTTCTGTCTCGCTTGGCGCACGCTCGGTATAAGAGGCCTGGGCGCCAATGAACCAACCATTGTCGAGGTGCTGGTGCACACCCAAGGATCCGCTGAGCAAATCGAAATCGCGCTTGCCAGAATTCGTGTTTGTCAGTCCGATACCTTCATAACGAAGACCGCCTTCAACACCTAGGCCGCTATCCCATTCTTTGGTCTCATAGATGAATAAGCCAAACGACTCGGTATCGGTTTCGGAAACAAATGCCTCTTCGCCAATCGCGTCGAACGTCTTATCGATGAATTGCGCACCAAATGCACCTTCGAAGCCGCCGACAGTGTGGCCAAACTCAACCCGCCCCTCAACGCCGGACGTGTCATAGACCGTACCAGCTTCGCCGGGGGCTTCGAATTCAGTGTGCTCATAGTCTACGATGGCAACCGAACCGGTAATGTCGGTAAAGAAGCCATTATTGACGCCGACGCCGCCACGAATGTCGACACGCGTCTGCTCGAGGTCGATGAATGGATTTTCCTCTTCCTCCTCGTGCTCCTCGACTTCGCCGCCTTCACCTTCTTCCTCACCATGCTCTTCTTCATGGCCGTGTCCTGGCAAACCATATTCTGCGGTTTGCTGACGTATAGCGACACCCAGGAAGGCGTCGTCGCCGACCCAGCTTACACCGGCAGCGAGCGTTTGAGTCTCAACAAAAGAATTCTCGACCGTGCCGCGAACTTCCTCTTCTTCCTCGTGCTCTTCGCCCTCTTCTTCCTCGGCCTCTTCTAATGCACGCAGGCCAGCTGATTCAGCGAAATCTGGAATGTCGTATGGATCAAAGTCGCGCATAGACGCGGAAAGGTTGAATACAAACTGGCCAGCTGTAACTTCACCGCGTGCGGCGAGCTCAGTGCCTTCATTGACGCTATTATAGGCGCCGAACAGATCCCCGGAATATGGCTCTTTTGGCATCTCCTCAGCGATCAATCCGTCGATTACGTTGACCACACCGCCAATCGCTTGCCCGCCATAGGCCAAGGCCGCAGGGCCGCGGAGAATTTCTACCGCTTCGGCATCGATCCCGTCAGCGGTCACCTGGTGGTCGGGAGACGCTGCTGAGACATCAATGACGCCAATCCCATTGGTTAGGACTTGCACCCGTTCGGCCCCAAGGCCGCGAAGCACCGGACGGCTAGCGCCAGGGCCAAAGAAGGTCGAGGCGACCCCAGGTTCACGGTCCAAAGTATCCCCCAGCGAGGCTTGCAGGGTTTCCAGCAGGTCTTCGCGATCAAGTGCGCTCGCATTGCCGATCAGCTCATCTGCTGAACGATCCGGACCCGGCGCGGAAACAATAATTGTGGCTTCACGAAGCTCATCTGCATCTTGCGCGATCGCAAAAGGGGCGAGAGCGAGGGGTGAAATACTGGCTAATAGAAGAATACGCGACATTTTTCTGCTCGTGTTATGTTATCACTTTGCGATGTGATTTAACCAAGTGCGGCACCAATGCAAGTGATTTCATCGGTCGCCGAAAATCGAAAGAGCGGCTCCCTTTTCTAGGAAACCGCTCTTCTGATCCTCAGCGCTTGATCTCACGCGGGCCTGCGGAAAGGTGGGGACGCAACGCAGGTCTTATCGCAGCAAGGTACGCTGAAGATAATCGATACTGAACGACAAAATGGGAGACAGCGCTTCTGCACCCGTTTCAGGTTTTATTAACCTTAACACTTCGTAAATTCAACCCTCAGAAGGTTAACATATCACCTCATTTTGTTAACCTTTGAAGCTACGAGACATTTTACTCCGCTTTCTTTTGCGCGAAGCTGATAAACCACCCCCGATCGCATTATGTCCTCGCGTCATGCTTCGCTGCGCCGCAGCAACGCCCGCGTGACTCTGGTCGGCGACCGCCATAGATTGATCGGATAAGACAAAGGATCGGACCATGGACGGAATGGCGGACGTTAAATCTAGTCAGGTGCTCGAGAACCTGACCACGCTTCTTCAAGACGCGGTGAGCGCCACGGATACCTATAAATCTGCCATCCATTCACGCGTTGGGGCGATCCTTGCGCCCGAGGGGAAGATTGATCGCGCGAAGTTCTCGGCCAATCAACATCTCGCGCACGGTTATGCTTGGATCGTCACTTATGTCGAAACCCTACGGGAAACGGCCAATTGGGTCAGCCGTCTCGAGGGTGAGGGCCAGCTTGGCGAGATTGATGCCTTGCTCGCTCAAATCCTGTTCAGCAAATACCTGGCGGACCTGGTCGGCGGCGTGCCGATGAACCAGGGCGAAACCATTCGCCCGCACGAACTCGGCGCCCTCGAAGATGCTGACACGCTGTTGGCCGCCCCGGCGGTACGGACATTGATTGAACGAGGACTGACACCGGATGTTATGGCCGCGGCTGCAGCGCATTTGCCCGACAGCCTTGGTCGCGCCACGGTTGAGAATACCGGCGAAGACGAAACCATGAGCATGATCCGGGATCAGTTTCGGCGCTATGCCGAGGATAAGATCGTCCCGCATGCTCACGAATGGCATCTCAAGAATGATTATATCCCCATGGATGTGGTCAATGAGATGGCCGAGCTCGGCGTCTTTGGTCTGACTATTCCTGAGGAATTTGGCGGGCTCGGCATGGGCAAAACCGCTATGTGCGTCGTTTCTGAAGAATTATCCCGCGGCTATATTGGAACAGGGTCCCTTGGCACGCGGTCAGAGATTGCAGCGGAACTCATCCTCATCGGCGGGACTGACGCCCAGAAGCAGAAATATCTACCGGCCATTGCCAGCGGCGAGATCTTGCCGACGGCTGTGTTCACGGAACCGAACACAGGCTCTGATCTCGGCGCGCTGCGCACCCGTGCTGTGAAAGCGGGTGAATCGTATAAAATCACCGGCAACAAGACGTGGATCACGCATCCCGTCCGGGCGGATCTAATGACTTTGCTGGCGCGCACCGACCCGAACACCAATAATTTCTCAGGCCTGTCTATGTTCCTGGCCGAGAAACCTCGCGGCGATGATGATCATCCCTTCCCGGCAGACGGTATGACGGGTGGCGAGATTGAGGTGCTCGGCTATCGCGGCATGAAAGAGTATGAGATTGGCTTTGACGAATTCGAAGTTCCAGCGGCCAATTTGCTCGGCGAAACAGAGGGCATGGGGTTCAAGCATTTGATGGCGACGTTTGAGAGCGCCCGAATTCAAACCGCAGCGCGGGCTGTTGGTGTGGCCCAGTGTGCTTATGAACTCGGGCTGCGCTATGCGCTGGATCGTAACCAATTTGGGCAGTCGATTTTCAACTTCCCACGCGTGGCCAATAAGCTGGTCATGATGGCGGCGGAATTGGTTGGCATTCGCCAGCTGACCTATTTCTCGGCGCGTCAGAAAGATCAGGACAAACGTTGCGACCTGGAAGCTGGGATGGCCAAATTGCTCGCTGCGCGCGCCGCTTGGACGGCGGCGGACAATGCGCTTCAAATCCACGGAGGCAACGGATTTGCTTTGGAATATCCGATCTCGCGCGTCCTACAAGATGCCCGGATCTTGAATATTTTCGAGGGCGATGGCGAGGTACAAGCGAGGGTGATCGCGCGCCGCGAGATCGTCGTAAGCAACTAATAGACCCTGGTAATCCAGCCATCCGCGCTCATCTCTTATTAAGGCCCCATATGGCATAATCTTCGTGAATGTTACGAAGAGAGACTGTCGCCATGCGTGTCTTACCGGTTCTTATTGTGGCTATGGCCTTTGCGGCCCCTGCCCTCGCTGAAAAACCTCAACCAGAGGTGAACATTACCTATGAGGCCGATACGTATCGGTTTGCGGAAGTCTATCGTTCCGAGCGGGGCAGCACGGTCGAAGCCTGTGCAATGATGTGTAGCCGGGACCAAGCCTGTGCCTCGTGGTCGCTAACACCTGCAACCTTCCGCATTGGACCCCGCTGCGAGCTTAAGACCTCTCCAGGCGCGGCCAGTCATCGGCCTGGTGCGGCATCGGGCATGTCCGAGATGTGGCAAATGGATTCTGGTCGTCATGCAGATATGCGCTTTCAACCGGGTGTGCCAAACAGCCGACAGCCAACCGCCGTTCCGGTCGATCAAGTGCGCCCATCGCCCGTCCCCCGAACCTTTGGTGACCCACCGCCCGTCCGCGAACCTGAATTGATGGGCGGTCCAAAAACACAAGTGTCTGCGGTTCTGCGCCGGACCGATACAGTCGTGGAAGTCCAGCCTGAAGTGATGGTTGCCCCACAACACCCCCCTGCGACGCCGCGGCCTGCGCCTGTAAAAATCGCAGTCGCGCCAGCGCGCGCTGAAGCGCCGACTGAACCCGCCCCCAAAGCCCGAATGGTGTTCAAAGACCCATCGCGTGATGTGGCCGCCTTGCCGACCACGGACGATTATAATGCTGTGCTAAAACGCGAGCGCCAGGCGCCAGCCCCGCAAGCTGCTAAAGCACCAGCCCAACCCGCGCCAGCCCGTACACCTTGGACAGAACGCGACGGTACAGCTCCAGATTATTCTGTGCGTGGCACGGACTATATCCCGGGTGACGAAGACGCCACGGCCGGCTTTGTCGACGGCGCGCCAGAAGCCGGGACCTAATCGTTTTTCGGCTTGCGCGACCGCGCCCGTTTTTGCTGAATTTCTCGCGACTTGTCCCGGTTCGGTTTCGGACCGCCGCGTCCGACAAAGCTGCGCCCTTTCCGGATCGGCTTGCCGGACTCATCTGTCACGCGCTTGGTGCGGGGTGGCAAAGACGCGGCGATCAGAGCGGCGCGCTCCTTCGGCTTCAAGGCGCGCCATTTGCCTTCGGGCAAATCACCAAGCTCGAGCGGACCAATCCGAATGCGCTGAAGATCGACCACGCGCAAACCCACCAAATCGCACATGCGCCGAATTTGGCGTTTGCGACCTTCTTTAAGAATGAAGCGCAGCACTTGGCCCTCTTCGCGCGTCACTTTGGCCGGTTTCAGTCGTCTTTCATCCAAACTCAACCCATTTCGGAGCAGCGTCAGACGACCATTGGTGATGTCGCCAGTCACCTTGACCAGATATTCTTTTTCCAAATTGTGCTGCGGTCCAATAATCGCTTTGGCCAACACGCCATCATCGGACAGCAATAGTAGCCCATGTGAATCTTGGTCGAGGCGACCGAGAGGTGCCAAGCTGGCATTTTTGGCTGGTCCGCGCGTGCCATCCGTCGCGTTTGCGGTTTTCAGCAGGCGAACCGCTGGCACCTGATCCTCCTCAGGCTGCGCCGAGACATAGTCGACCGGTTTGTTCAGCACAGCCGTGAATTTACTGGCAATCGCCTGTTTAGCGCGATCGGCGAGCTTAAGCGTCTGGCCCGGCTCGATCTTATGTCCAGGCCGTTCGATTTGGACATCATCCACGAACACGCCACCGCCTTCGATCAAAGCTTCAGCCTCGCGCCGCGAGCACAAGCCAAGCTCGGCCATCCATTTGTTCAAGCGCACCGGCGCATTGCCGCGATAGAGATGTTCGTCTGCCATGCGCGTCCGTGTGACGGGGCAAGGTGCAGACGTCAATTGAGAAATGCCAGAATGAGATATTCCCTTTTGCCCCGACTCCCTGCTAAAGGCGGGCAAATACTTCAGGAGTGGCCATGAAAACCGCCGTCATTGTCTTCCCCGGATCCAATTGTGACCGCGACGCGCAAGTCGCTCTGCGCCAAGCCACCGGACAAGAGCCGACTATGATTTGGCATAAGGATGGAACCCTCCCAGAAGACACCGACTTGGTCATGGTCCCCGGCGGGTTTTCTTATGGCGATTATCTGCGCTGCGGCGCGATGGCTGCGAACAGTCCAGTGATCGCGCAGCTGCATGCCCATGCCGAACGGGGCGGCTATATTCTCGGCGTTTGTAATGGCTTCCAAATTCTTTGCGAAACCGGTTTGCTGCCCGGCGCGCTGATGCGCAATATGAGTTTGGACTTTGTCTGCAAGCCGCAAATGCTGAAAGTCGAGAGTGCCAATAGCGCCTTCACCAGCGCCTATGCAGGGGGCAGCGAAGTTAGCATTCCGATCGCTCATCATGACGGCAATTATGTTGCCGATGACGAGGTTCTGAATCAGATTGAAGGCGAAGGCCGCGTCGCGTTCCGCTATCTCGGCAATCCAAATGGCTCCGCGCGTGATATTGCGGGTGTGCTCAGCGAGAATGGCCGGGTGATGGGCATGATGCCCCATCCGGAGCGGGCGATTGGCGGCCATGAAGGCGGTACGGATGGCCTGGGCGTGTTCGAAAGTTTACTGTCAGCTGCATAGCGCGCAGAGCGTGCCGGGCATCCCACACTTTTGAAAATCTCACGGTTTCGCACTATGCTCCCCGCAAAGGGGAGGTTTTGCGGATGAGCTATTTGCAAGAAACAAAAGACGCGGGCCGGCACGTATTTCCGGATCTCGCGCGGGCTTGGGCTTTGTTCGGGATTGCTTTGGTTAATGTCGCGATATTTGCTTATTCTTCGATGAAGGGCGGTTATACGGCGGGTGGATTGGAAACGGGCCTAGATGAAGCCGCATTTTTTGGCGTCAACGCGCTCTTCCTCATGAAGTCCTATACACTGTTCTCATTCATGTTTGGTGTGGGGTTTGCCTATCAAATGGGCTCCGCCGAACGCAGCGGCGCCTCCTTCTCCGGACGGTATTGGCGTCGGATTGTGGGTCTGTTCTTTTTCGCGGCAATCAACATCGTCCTATTCTTCCAAGGCGACATTTTGTTTGTTTATGGCGTCCTTGGGAGCTTGCTCTTTTTGTTCCGAAAATCGAGCGCGAAGACTCTGATCACCTGGGCAATCTGGCTATATGTCATCCAAGTGGTTTTGATCTTTCTCTTCGCCGGCTTTATCGCCATGGGCGAATCCTTCGCGCCGGAAGAGATGGCAGCGGAAGCTGAGCGGATGGCCGAAATGGGCGCCGAAGCCTTCGCCATCTATAGTGCCGGCAGCTTTGCTGACACCGTCATCGCCCGCACGACGGAATGGACAAATAACGTGTTTTTCTACTTCTTGATCCAGGGCTGGGGCGCGATGGCATTCTTCCTGTTTGGCCTGGCCGCCGTTCGCAATGACACGATTGCACAACCGACAGCCAAAATCTGGAAAACGGGTCGGCGGGTTTACTTGCCGATCGGCCTTGTGCTCGGCGCGATAGGCGCGTGGCTGACGCTTGAAGCGACCAGCATGATGGATTCCAAAATGATGTTGGGCATGGGGTTCATCGCGCTCGGCAGTCCATTCTCAACCGTCGGTTATCTAGGCATCATTGCCAAATGGTCTCTCGCACCAGATGGTCCGATCAAAACCTTCTTTGCGCGCGGCGGAACCGCATCACTGACCGCGTATCTGATGCAAAACATGCTGTTCACATTGATCTTCTACGGCTTTGCATTCGGACTTTACGCGAAACTCGGCGCCGCCTCGGTGATCGGCATTGCCGCCTTGGTGGGGCTGTTCTCCATCGCCTTTACCAGCCTGTGGAGGATCGCCTTCAAGCGTGGCCCGCTAGAGTATGTTCTCCGCGGCTTCACGTATCTCGGCGCCCGTTAATAGTCGCGCCTGAGTCGGCCTAACAGCGCGTTTGGCCAAGGCGTCATAAAGCTTATGCGCGGTGGCGAGCAGGTCCGGGTCAAACGCGGACTCATCGCTGGTGTCTGGACCTGCTTTAAAGAACGCTTTGAAGGCACGGCCTGAACCATCGAGTTTCAGAGTCTGAGTCAGTGCTTGCATGGTGCGCTCTGGCTCCGCCCTAAGCGAGTCTTGGGTGACGAACACACACTTGTCGCGATAACGCGCGACCTCACGAAACGCTGCGACCCAGTAATTTAGCCAATAATTCACTTCTTTCGGTTTGTACCGATTGCTCGATTGGCCCGCGAATTGGATCGGACGATGCAAGGCGCCAAACTCGAAATGACCGATATCGCGCATATAGCGTTTCGTGAACGGATCCTGGGCGTGCTGCTCTGAGAAATTCAAGTGCTGCCGATGTAATGACTCTGCATGCGGACCAGGGCGCCGAATAGGAATTACGATCTTTGCTGTCGGAAACGCTGTGGCCAGCACGCTGAGGCGCGCAATATTGGCATTGTTCTTCGACACAAAATTATATCGCGAACATCGCGCATGATCGCCCGAACGCAATGCAGCGATCTTTTTGTAATTCTCGGTGAGGCGTTTGATCTTGCTGGAGTCGATATCGACCATGGTCCACATATAGATCCGAGAGGCTTCATACTTTTCTGGCCAATACAGTTTCCACAGCACTTCATCGAACGCTTCCGGACTGTTCAGATCAATCTCTAAACCATCGCCGTGCGCTCGGAACTGCCGCGAAACGCGCCGACGGCCGCCGAGCTTAGACCAAAGATAGGGCGTGGTGACGAAGGGCATATCGCAATATTGATGCGCGGCGAGACCCGGAATGCTGTGCAATGCATTGAGCAGCGCTGTGGTCCCAGCGCGAGCCAATGAGGTGATAAAGATCGGGCGGAGCTCCGGAACAGACGCGCGTAGCTTTGACCCGGCCATATCATCTAAGGATGCGAGAGACTTCATCACCCAAGGCGCTGAAAATGCGATAGAATGAACCAACTGATCCCCAGATGAGTTGCGGGGTTCTGGGTCGGTATCGTGTATCGGAATCGGTGGTGTTGCACGGACCGGTTTAAGATGCGGCTCTGGCGCGATATCAGGCAATGGTGACACAGGATTCGAGATAGGAGCCAGAACGGGCTTGGAGCACGATTGAGGCGTCTTCCGACTGAGCCATAGCTTTTTCCAAGCAATGTAAATCAATGCGCTTCCAAGCGTGGTTCCCAAAATGAACTCGATCGACAACATGACCCCAAAGACATGCTGCGTCTCTGCCCATCCGAAATAGTCAGCAAGCACAAGCGGCAACGCAGCACTCCACAAAGCCGCGAGTACGCGCCACGCGCTGCCAAACGCCGAGACCAGAAGCGCGCCACCAGAAGACCGGACCGTGCGCTCTTTCTCTTCATCTGACATATCCGAGTCGAAAATCGCAGAGACGCCTGAAGAGCAAGACTCGATCACGCGCTGCACGCGTGGCTTCCAATCTGTCCGAGATAGGCCAACCCAGAAGACGCCAAGTGCGCTTATCGATACCGAGAGATTCACCCAGAGCGGCGTTGCCCCGTTCATGAAGATTTCTTCTCGCGCCGTCGCGCGAGGAGGCGCTTAATCGGGTACCAAACCAGACCAAACAAGAGGAGTAAAATCCCAAACAGAACGGCAAGGGTCAGCATAATCGCACCCGCGCCAACACCGGGTCCAATATAGGCGTGCGCAAAGTTGGGGAGCGCAGCCACGCAGATTGATAAGAGCAAAGCAAGTTTCCATAGCGTCATTGTTCGCAACTCCGTTTTGCGGCTTCAAAAAAGGCTTTATCCATATGCGGCGGAAGGAACTGCGTATTGTAGACGCGACCATTTTCGCCAGACGGAAGACGGTTGTCATATCGCCAGACCAATTGCCCATCGGGGGTATACTCCAACAATCGTCCTTCTTGAGACGCGACAACGAGAATGTTGCCATTTGGGAGCCATTCATGTGAGCCAGATATTTCCGTGTAGAAGGGTCGTTCCAAGTCGGCACCCAAGATGGTTTTCTGGGTATTTGTAACCGGGTCGATTTCAATGATCCGGCTGTATTTGCGTCCTATTTGATCACTCGAGAAGTGCCCAAAATTGTCCAGAAACGTAATCGTTCCTCGATCGGTAAAATCGGGATCGTGCTGACGAACGAAACCACCGGAATGATACCATTTCACCCGCTCTGTAATAGGATCGATCACGAATATCGCATTGAGATGTCTCGCTGAGACCAAGAGGTCTCCCGCGTCGAAAACCAACGATTCAACATCTTCCGGGAACACCTCAATATCGTTGACATGCATCGTGTCGCCCATCGCTTCCCCGTTCGCAGAAACGCCACGTCCAATATGCATCAAACCATGCAGCCCCTGGTCGATAAAATTATCGAACAGATCGATAGTTTTGATAATCTCACCGTTCGCATCGATTTGCTGCAATCCGTTCGCTCTTAGATGCGCGATATGTCCGATATAGGGCGCCGGTCCGTTTAAGAAGACGCGTTCGATAGGTACCCATATCTTTCCATCACGATCCGCGGCGACCGCATGGTGGCCATGATTATCGAGCTTCCAAACAACCTCTCCACACAGGTCCAGACGAAACGTGCTATTGAACTCAAAGTTTGTAACGATGTCTCCTTCCGCAGTCACGTGGAGGCCATGGGCGAACATACCTCTCACTGGGCGACGATAAAACTTGCCCTCACCCTTGGGCCAAAGATCTTGCCATCTTGGCGTCCACTCGTGAATGACCGTTCCTCGTCGATCAATGATGCGAATTGCAGGTTTGCGTGGTGATTCTCCCAACAAGACAGCGATCAAGCCTGGTTGAACCCGTGACGAGTCAATGAGTTCGACAGGATCCGCGTCAGCTCGGTCGACCGGGTCTGTTGCGAGCAGCTTGTCAAGCGGGCTAACAACCAAAGCCATTTGCGCGCCAATCTCTCGGAATTGAGGGATAGGAGGTAAATCATTAATTCCGACCGTAGCGCCTAACAAAAAAACCGCTAAAAATCGAACGAATCGTTCATAATACTTATGAATCATTTCGTGACCCAGATTATCTTATAACTTATACAAATTCATCCATTACATATTTCACTATAACGAATAGTTACTATAAATCTGAGCAAATGAATTAAGACGCCACGAATACTTTGTACCTGTATCGAAATCCTCGCTCTGCCGATCGCAGTCACAAAACCCACTAGCGAATCCCCGCGTCCAACGTTAAAGCGCGCGCATGACTGATACATCCGCGATTGTCGCCGCTATGCAGGCTGAGCAGGACGAAACATCCGCTGCTGAGCACGGGATCAATGCTGAAGAGTGGAGCCGGCTGATCACCCGGCTCAATCGTAAGCCCAACCTTGTGGAGCTTGGCATCTATTCCGTGATGTGGTCAGAGCACTGCTCTTACAAATCCTCGCGTCGGCATTTGTCGAAATTCCCGACCAAGAATGAGCATGTCATTCAAGGCCCAGGCGAGAATGCGGGCGTCATCGATATTGGTGATGGTCAGGCGGCGATCTTCAAAATGGAGAGCCATAATCACCCGTCCTACATTGAGCCCTATCAAGGTGCGGCGACCGGCGTGGGCGGTATTCTAAGGGATGTCTTCACCATGGGTGCGCGGCCGATTGCGCTCGTCAACGCGCTGCGCTTTGGCGACCCGAGCCATCCGAAAACCCGCAGCCTCGTCGCGGGTGTGGTCGCGGGCATTGGCGGGTATGGCAACTGTGTTGGCGTGCCGACCGTGGCCGGTGAAACTGAGTTTCACGAAGGCTATAATGGCAATATCCTGGTCAATGCGATGGCTGTGGGCCTCGCCGACCAAGACAAGATTTTCTACGCGCGCGGCGCGACACCGGGCAATCCGATCTTCTATGTTGGCTCTAAGACGGGACGCGATGGCATTCATGGCGCGACCATGGCGTCGGCGGAATTCTCGGAAGGCGATGAAGACAATCGCCCAACCGTGCAAGTCGGGGATCCCTTCACCGAAAAGCTGCTCATCGAAGCCTGCCTGGAGCTTATGGCGACAGATGCCATCCAAGCGATCCAAGATATGGGCGCGGCGGGCCTGACCTCATCGTCAGTTGAGATGGCCGATAGTGGTGGCGAGAATGGCGAAGGCATCGGCGTTGAGATGGATTTGGATAAAGTCCCACAACGCGAGACGGGCATGAGCGCCTATGAAATCATGCTCTCGGAAAGCCAAGAGCGCATGCTGATGGTGCTTTATCCGGATAAGATTGAGCTCGCGAAAAAGGTCTTCGAGAAATACGATCTCGACGCTGAAGTCATTGGCATGACCACCGATACGGGCCGTATGGTACTGAAACAGTTTGGCGAAACGGTTTGCGATATTCCGGTCGCGCCACTGGCTGAAGACGCCCCGAATTATGACCGGCCTTGGGTCGAACCGAAAAAGCGCGACCCGCTCGACATCTCCAAATATCCTGAGCCGGAAGATTATGGTGAGGTCCTGCTCAAGCTGATGTCCTGCCCGGACATGGCGTCCAAACGCGGGATCTGGGAACAATATGATCGCCACGTCATGGGCGACACGGTCGACAGCTCACAGAGCATGGGCAATGCCGCCATCGTCCGCATTCACGGCACCAATAAAGCGCTCGCCATCACCTCTGATTGTACGCCGCGCTATGTCGCCGCTGATCCATATGAAGGCGGCAAGCAAGTTGTCGCCGAGGCCTATCGCAACCTCTCCGCGGGGGGAGCAAAACCGATTGCGATCACTGACAATCTCAATTTCGGCAATCCGGAAAAGCC
>JABSQA010000050.1 GCA_013213825.1 Henriciella sp. | reverse complement strand
GCTTTGGCACAAGGATCAGATGATACCGATGCCCGTCGACTGGATCCCGTCGTAACAACCGCCCAACGCGTCGAACAGGACGCGCAGGATGTGCCGATCTCGATCACAACCGTGGCCGACGAGAAGCTTGACAATATCAAAGCTGGCGGCGCGGATATCCGGTTCCTGTCCGCGCGCGTGCCCAGCGTGATTGCTGAAAGCTCCTTCGGTCGCGCGTTCCCGCGCTTTTATATTCGCGGCATCGGCAACACTGCCTGTGACTTGAACTCATCCCAGCCCGGGTCGCTGGTCTATGATGATGTGCCTTATGAGAGCCCCATCCTCAAAGGCTTCCCCGTGTTTGACCTTGAAGGCGTGGAAGTCCTTCGTGGCCCGCAAGGCACCCTGTTTGGCCGCAACACACCCGGCGGCATCATTAAGTTTGATAGCGTCAAGCCTGGCGAAGAGCTGAACGGCTATGCCAAAGGCTCTTTTGGTCGCTTCAATACGATTGAGCTTGAAGGCGCTGTCGGCGACCGTGTGAATGATCAATTTGCATGGCGCGTCTCTGGCCTGTTCCAGCAACGCGACGATTTTGTCGATAATGCATTTACCGGCGAGAATGACGAGTTTGAAGGCTTTTCAGAACTCGCTGCCCGCGCTCAGGTCTTGTGGTCGCCCCTGCCGAGTACAGATGTTCTGGTCAATCTGCATGGCCGTGAGAATCAAAGCGATGCGCGTCTATTCCGTGCGAACATTATCGAACAAGGGTCGCGCGGACTGTCCAGCGATTTCGATTTCAACACGGTTTTCTTCGATGGTCAGAATGACCTGGAACAAGAGGCCTATGGTCTGACCCTCCGCGTTGACCATGAAATCAATGAAGCTGTCGATTTCACCTATGTCTATGGCTATGAGACCGCAGAAGTTGCTTCGCGCGGCGATATTGATGGTGGCTTTGGCGCCGCCTTCCTCGGCGAAGGCAATTTTGGCCCAGGCTTTATCCCCTTCCCATCTGAAAGCTCTGGCGCCGTCGATGATTTGCGCCAAGTCACGCACGAAGCCCGTGTTGCCTATGACGATGGCGGTCCGCTCCGCGGACAAGCAGGGGGCTTCATATTTGACGAGAAGGTGAACATCTCTTCCAACAGCTTTGACACTTTGGCGCCAGGCCAGCCTGTAAATGGCGCCGCGCAGCGCAACCAGGCGACCGATTCGTTCGGGATCTTCGGATCTCTGGCCTATGACGTGTCCGACAAAGTGACCGTTTCTGGTGGTCTGCGCTACACTGACGAGGAAAAAGAGTTCACTGCTGGGCGTCTGATCGGACCGTTTGGCTCTGGCCCACTGGCCCCGCGCACTGTTGTTGTAGGTGATGATCAGTTCAGCTGGGATATCTCAGCCACCTATCGTCAATCAGATGATGTCTCCTACTATGCCAAGATCGCGCGCGGCTTCCGCGGACCATCTGTCCAAGGACGCCTGGTCTTCGGCAATAATATTTCTAGCGCAGACAGTGAAACCGTCCTGTCTTATGAAGCCGGTGTAAAATCTGAATTCCTCGAAAATCGCGTTCGTGCGAATGCCAACGTGTTCCTTTACACATTGGAAGATCAGCAGCTGACCATCGTTGGTGGTCAGGACAATACCGTCGCGCTGTTCAATGCGGATGAAAGTGAAGGCTACGGGTTCGAAGCTGATGTCGAAGCGCTGATCACGGACAATCTCGTCGTCACGGGCGGTCTTTCCTACAATAAGACCGAGATCAAAGACGACGTCCTCCTGTCACCTGGATGCGGTGCATCCTGTACAGTGCTGGATCCAGTCGTCGATGTTGATGGCGCGACCTTCTTTAACATTTCGGGCAATTCCTTCCCGAATGCGCCGAAATGGATCGCCAACTTCACCGCACGCTATGGCGTGCCATTCCAAGATGGTGAGCTTTACCTCTTCACGGATTGGGCGTTCAAAGGCGAAACCAATTTCTTCCTCTATGAAAGCGTCGAGTTTGGCGAAGATGGATACTGGCTGGGCGGTTTGCGCGCTGGCTGGGAAGGCAACAATAATGTCAGCCTCTCAGCCTTCGTTCGCAACTTGACCGATGAAGAGGTTTTGGAAGGCGCGATCGACTTCAACAACCTTACCGGCTTCGTCAATGAGCCACGCACATGGGGTGTTGAACTTGGATACAAGTTCTAGGGTTTGATCCGATCACATCAAATGAAAGCCCCGCAGATCATTCTGCGGGGCTTTTTTTCTTCATTCGGCTGGGACGCGTGCGGGATGTTGCCACCCGCGCCCCGTTAAGAGCCTGACCGAACGCTGCAACGGTTTCATCGTCATAATTCGATAGACAGCCGGCGTGAAATAAAGCGCCAGGATGGCCGATCCAGCAACGCCGCCTGCGATGCCCGTCGCCAAAGGCATCCAGAACACATCGCCTTGCAAAATGATTGGTACGAAGCCGCCCATCGTGGTGAGCGTCGTCGCCACAATATGGCGCGTGGCGGCGACAACGATTTCGCGCTGCGCAATCACATCATCATTCCGCGCCGCCTCATTGTTTGTGAGCAGGGACAGAACAACAATTGTTCCATTGATCGATATGCCGAGCAGACCCAACGCCCCGAGAATGGCGTTGAAGCCCAGAGGCAGATTGAACATCCACACTCCGCCAAATGCCAAGCCCATGGCCATGAAACCAACGCCCATAACCAAAAAGGCCATGCGGAAAGAGTTGAACACCAAAGCCACAGCGCCAAGCATGACGAGCACCAAAGGAACGGCCAGGGATGCGAGGCTTGTAATGGCGTCATTGCCATCGCTCGAAATCCCGCCTTCAATCCACTCATAGCCCGGCGGGAGTTCAAACCCAGACGCTTCTAGATTCTGCTTGAACGTCTCATTGATGGGCGCCGGCAGAGCATAAGGCTGGACATAACCAAACACTTCATTGACGCGTTTCCCGTCCAGCCGAACAATGGTTGCGGTCTCAGGTTCCAAAGTCAGGTTACCCAGCGCTGAGAGCGGTGTACCGCCGCCAGGACGGGCATTGCTGATGGTTTTGGATCGTAAATCTGCAAGCTCGGAACGCCGCGCTTCTGGGGCGATAACCCGAACCGGGATCTCCTCAACGCCTTCGAGAATAGATCCGGCCTGCACGCCTTCTAACTCAGCCCGGATCTCGCTGGCGAGACCGGTCAAACGAATGCCTGACATGGCCGTTGCGGTTTCATCCGCTTGCAGCGTGACCACAGGGGCGCCGACTTGCAATCGAGAGCTGGTAAAGGTGACGCCGGGTGTTTGCGCCAAGATTTGGCGCGCTTGATTGCCGAGTTCGTTCAGCAAATCGAGATTATCGCCTTTGATCGAAAATGCGATCGGTGCGGGCACAGGTGGACCTTGCTCAAAGGGTGTGGCGAGGATCTGCGCTTGCGGGAATTCGCGCCGCAGAGTTTCTTGAACGTCGGTGACCAATATTCGCGTGGTTTCATTATTGCCAAGCTGGACAAAGCCATTGGCATAGCCAGGCACGCCCTCAGTATTGTTCATGCTATTATAATAGACCCGCGGCCCGGGTTCACCGACGACGAAATGGATCCCTTCAATATCGGGATACTGATCGCGCAAGAACGTATTCACCTCTTGGACAATGTCGCGGGCTTCATAAATGGTCGCGCTGGGGTTCAGCGAAATATCGATTTGGAATTGATCCCGCTCGGTTTGAGGGAAGAATTGGCTGGGCAATTGCGATCCCAAGTAAAACCCGATGAAGACCGGGACACCGCCCAACAAGATCCCCAGAAGCGGATTGCGCAAGACCCGCTCAATCGTCCAGCGATAGCCATCGGTCAGAACGCTAAACTTGATACCGTCTCGCCAAAAGTAACTGCGTTCTCCCGGCACGGGTTTGCGATCAAGCATGCCAGCCAGCGCGGGAATGACGGTCATTGCAACAAGGAATGACATGATCACGGACAGCATCACGGACATGCCGATCATGCCAATAAACTCACCGGCAGCGCCGGGCATGAACGCAATCGGTGCGAAGGCCAAAACGGTGGTGAGCGTCGACGCAAAGAGCGGTCCGAACAGCTTCTTCAGCGCTTCATCAATCGCTTCTAAGATTGTCCGTCCATGCAGACGTTCTTGTTCATATTCATCGACAACGACAATCGCATTATCGATCAATAGGCCCAATGAAATGACCAGCCCGGTGACTGACATTTGGTGCAGCGGATAGTTGAAGAATTTGAACAGGGTCAGCACCAGCGCGACGGTGAGTGGCAAGGCCATGCCAACGACAATCGCGGCTCTCCACCCCATCACAAAGAATAGAACGGAGAAGACCAAGAGCGCCGACAAGACCAAATTGAACGCCAAGCCATTGAGCCGAGACTCGGTATATTTGCTTTGGTCAAAGATTGGCGTCACAGAGATTTCAGACGGGACGCCGACAGCATATTCCGCGACCATCTGTCTTGCCGCTTCAGCCCACAGATCAACGCGCTGATTGGATTGGATATAGGCGGTGACGAATACCGCGCGTTTGCCATTGCTGAAGGCCAGTTTGGTTGGCGGGTCTTCGATCCCTTTCACCACTTCGGCGATATCGCCCACGCGCAAGGCGGTCCCATTGGCATTCTGAGTTAAGGGGATCGACCTGATGCGCGCGACCCCATCGAATTCGCCGCCAATCTCAAGCCCGACATTGCTACGACTGCCCCGGACTTCCCCTGCAGGCGCTTTCGAGTCCGCCGCGGCTATCAAGCGCGCCGCGTCATTCATAGACAGGCCCGCCGCCGCCAAGGCTTCAGGGTCCGCGACCACGCGAACCTCCTCTTCCGGCAAGCCCATAATATCGGTTTCTTCGGTCGCAGCGAGTCCTCGGAATCGATCTTCCAATCCTTCGGCAAGCCTGGCCATCACGGCGAGCTGCGGCTCCCCCTCACCTTCCCAAGTCAAAGCAACGGTCATGGTCGCGGCGCCAACATAGACCTGCTCAATGAACGGCTTGGTCGTGCCAGGGGGCAAATCGGCTTCGGCCAATTGCACCTGCTGACGGATTAAGGTCCAGGCATTATCGACCTGGGTCGCGTTGAGGTTTTCTGCAATTTCGATCGAAATTTGCGATGTATTGGCGCGCGAAACCGCTTGAACTTCAGTCACTTCCGGCAATTCCATCAAGCGCTGCTCGATCGGCTCGGTCACCGTCGCCTCCATACGCTCAGCGTCCGCACCTGGCAAAGTCGTCAGCACGAAACCGAAGCGTTCAATCAGCGTCGGGTCTTCCTGTCGCCCCAATGTCAGAATGGCGAAGAAACCACTGATCAGGACCACAATGATCGATAGAATGGTCAGCCTTGGAAGCCGATAGAAAAGCGTTGTCATGGCTTTTATCCGTTGCCTGGAATGAGGCCAGCTGAGCTGACTTCAACGGGTGTCACCGGTTGGCCGGGGGTGATCCGCTGCAGGCCATCGATAATCACGCGGTCGCCCTCACTCATCGCACCGCGGACATAAACGCGGTCGCCGTCCTGATGGATAATCTCAACAATACCCGGTTCAGCGACCCAGTCGCCGCCCTGTCTACGCGCCACATAGATTGACCAAAGACCCCGCTCTGCCTCCGTCAAGGCGGAGACCGGCAACCAAAGACCAGGCTCATTAATCTGCCGCGACATGCCGAGGCGCACCACTGCGCCCGCAGATACCGAGCTCGGGTCTGTGATATCGAACAGCGTCGTCACCGTCCGATTATTGGCATCGATCACGCCGGTCATGGAGCGAAGCTTGGCGGGCACGATGCCCTGATCTGAAATCAAGTCATAAAGCTCGCCAACTTCTAATGTGTCCGCAAGCACGGCCGTCAAACCGATACGCGCTTCCAAGACATCGCTTTCGACCAGTGCGAACAGAGGTGCTCCTGGATTAGCAATCGCCCCTTCATCAGCCATGCGTGCCGTGATGGTTCCTGAGAAGGGTGCTTTGATCTGCGCCAAGTCGATCTGGACGCGCAGCGTATCGGCATTGGCTCTTGCGGCATCAATACGCGCTTGCGCGGAATTCGCCTGCGCCCGCGCTTCGTCGACGCGCTGGCTGGACACATGCCCTTTCTCAAGCAGGGTGATCTGGCGGTCGACCGTCGTCTCGGCTAAGGTCAAAGCCGCACGCGCCTCGGCCACCATCGCATTTGCCGAATTGAGCTGCGCCCGCAAACTGCGCGTGTCGAGACTGGCCAGCGTTTCACCTTCCTCAACACGGTCACCAATATCAGCACTGATCGCAGCGATGCGTCCGCCGCCGGCGAAGCCGAGCTGACTTTCGCGGCGCGGCGAAACGATGCCGGTGAACTTTTCTTCGACCTGGAAGGTTGCGCCCAACTCAGCCTGTACGGTTTCTACAGAGATTGGAATCGGCCGCGCTGTCGGTACCAAAGGGCCTTCAGAAGACCGGTTCTGCAACACGAACACGCCCAACACAGCCAAAATGGCAATCAGGACAAAGAGGAAAATCAGACCTTTCCAGAAGGTCGGTCGGGCCTCGGTTTGGTTCATCTCATAGTCTTGTGCATGCTCACCCATGGTGTGCCTCCAATCCACGGATCACTTGATCGGCGTGATACTCAATAAATGCTTCGCGAGACATGGTGTCTTGGCTCGGTTTGCATGCTTGGAAGGTTGGGATGTGACCAATCATCATGGCCAATCCGTGCATCGAAGCCCAAATCGACTTCGCGGCCGTGCTGGGGTCAATTTCGGGGCGAAAAACGCCCTTCTCAACGCCCTCGGCAATCATACCGCTAAGCACCATAAAGGCCTGCCCCTTTTTCGATTGATCAAATCCAGGTTCACCGTCCACGGGCGCTTGGGAAGTGGACTCCCCGGCAAACGCCGCCGCATAATGGTGAGGTTTGTCTGTCGCGATGCGGACATAAGTGGCGACACAATCGCGCGCACGCTCAGCAAAAGGCGTCGAGGTGTCGACGATGCGGTTCACATTTTCGAGGATCAGCTCGAAAAAGGTCTCTTTGAGCTCATCGACCAACTCATCCTTAGAACTGAAATATTTGTAGATCGCAGCCGGCGAGTAATCGATGGTCTCGGCCAAGCGTCGGATTGATAGCCCTGAAGCCCCTTCACGCGCAAAGACGCGCTCTGCAGCCGACAGGATGCGAGCGCGTACTTTGTTTCGGCGACGTTGCGCCGGGGAGGAAACACTAACAGTCATCTTATGGACCCTTTGAACAAGAGGTAGTACGCGCGTTCAAAAAGTAAACACTGTTCACTAAAAAATTCTTTCTAGCATTTTGACGGCCAAGTCTTAAGTGCGAGGCATGTCCGGTCGTTTTCCTCCCGCTCCGCCCGTCGGCACGCCAATGTTGGCGTCTCGCCCAAGCCCAGATGCTCGTACTTTGATCGCGCTCCGTCGCTCGATCTCCAAACGCAGTTTGAGCGAACCAGGTCCGTCTCAACAACAACTGGATGAACTGCTTACGGTGGCAACCCGGGTTCCGGATCACCGCCGTCTCGCCCCATGGCGATTTTTAGTGTTTGAAGGCGCGGCGCGCGACGCCTTCAATCAACGTGCGGTGGAGATCCAGAAACAAGAGACTCCAGAAGCCAGCGAAACAATGCTGGCCGATACGGCTGGATACTTTACGCGGGCGCCGGTCGTCGTGGCGGTGATCTCGTCGCCAGATGTGACCCACAAAACACCGGTATGGGAGCAAGAGCTCTCTTGCGGTGCGCTCTGTCACAATCTGCTACTCGCGGCGAATGCCAGCGGCTGGGCGGGCTGTTGGCTCACCGAATGGATCGCCTTCAGCCCTGGGATTAACCAGCTGCTTGAGCTTGGCACGCACGAGCGTGTGGCGGCCTATATCTATCTCGGCACCGCCACAGCTGCCCCGCAAGAACGCATGCGGCCGGACGTGGCGGCCAAGATAAGCCGCTGGCAGCCCTAGATTCTTATTTAGTCGGTGCGGGTGCGAAACTGTCAAAAACCCGCACGCTGGCCCAATTCTCGTTGAACTCTTCGATGAATTGCAGGTGCGGTTCAGTTACCTGGTAAGCATCTTGCGCGGCGGTATTCTCGAAGACGATGGTGAGGGCCACATCGAAGGCCAGATCATTGACGTCGCGCTGATAGTCTACGTGGCGGGAGCCTGCGGAGAAGTAGACGATGCCATCATGTGGCGCGAGATATTCATAACAGCCATCAACCAGTGCCTGGATCGACGCGGCATCATCATTTTTGAGGTCAAAGAAAACCGAATGCGTCAGCATGGGCTCGGTCGTTGATGGGCTCTCAGCGACGCTGGTCGCACATGCGGTGAGGAGCAAAGCTCCAGTGGCTAGAATGGCTCGCAATGTCATCTCCAATTAGGTTGCAAGCCCGCTTAGCGCGTTTAACCGATTCCGAATAGAGCCTCGCTTTCGGCCAGCATAGCTTGTCCGCCTTGAGTGATGCTTGCGACCGCCCCGGGCGCACCCGCCAACGAAGTTTCTGCGAAAAATCCGGCCAATGCGGTCATAGGGCCACGCATCTGCCCACCGACAGACCGCGCTTCCACCGCGCCTTTGGTCAAGAAATGACCGCCAATCACATCGCCCGCCAGCGCCAAATATGCGGTCGCGCCGGCCAACGCCACGTCGCGGTCTTCTTTCATCGTCTTGGTCATCCATTCTGTCGCTTCTGTTAGCGCCTTGTGGGCCTCTACCAAACGATCTGCGACTTGCACCAAGTTAGGATCATTGGTCTCTCGTGCGTCGCGCGCGGTTTGTTCGATATCGTCCAGCATTGCCGTCATCGCGGCGCCATCCGCCATAGACAGTTTCCGCCCGACCAAGTCGATGGCCTGGATACCATTGGTCCCCTCATAAATCGGCAGGATGCGCGCATCGCGATAAAGCTGAGCGGCCAGCGTCTCATTCATAAAGCCCATACCGCCATGCACCTGTACGCCAAGACTCGCAACATCAACTCCCATATCGGTCGACCAAGCTTTGGCGATCGGGGTGAGCAATTCTTCACGCAATTTCGCTTGCTCGCGCACCTCGTCGGATTGACCAACTTCAGCCAAATCTGCTGCAACACCGGTCGCATAACAGATTGCCCGCGCCGCCATCACCTTGGCCCGCATGGTTGTCAGCATCCGTCGAACATCGGCGTGATGCAGAATGGGTGCTGCGCCCGACACGCCTTCAGCTTTGCCCTGTTTGCGTTCTTGGGCGTATTCGAACGCGGTCTGCCAGGCGGCTTCACCAACACCGACGCCTTCTAGTCCAACATTTAGCCGGGCTGAGTTCATCATCGTGAACATGCAGGCCAGGCCCTTATTCTCGGCACCGATCAGCCAACCTTTGGCATTCTCATATTCCATGACGCAGGTCGGTGAGGCATGAATGCCAACTTTTTCTTCCAGGCCGATACATTTGACACCATTGTGTTCGCCGAGGCTGCCATCATCATTGACCAGGCGTTTTGGTACGATGAAGAGCGATACGCCTCTCGACCCTGCCGGGGCATCCGGCAGCCGCGCGAGCACAAGATGGATGATATTCTCAGCCACATCATGGTCTCCCCAAGTGATGTAAATCTTCTGCCCTGAAATCGCGTAAGAGCCATCGCCATTTGGGATGGCTTAGGTTTTCAATGCCCCCACATCGGAACCTGCTTGCGGCTCCGTGAGGTTCATCGTGCCGGTCCATTCAGCACTCACAAGTTTCGGCAAATATTTCGCCTTCTGCTCATCGGTGCCATGCGCCAAGAGCGCTTCAATCGCCCCGAAGCTCAACATCGGGCAAAGCGCGAAGGCCATATTGGCCCCGTGGAACATTTCCATCACCGCCAGCCCCAAGACTTTGGGCAGGCCCTGCCCACCCCATTCTTCAGGGGCAGATAGCCCCATCCATCCGCCTTCACGGAATTTCTCGTAAGCATCAGGGACACCGGGGGCAGATGTAACGCCAGTCTCTGTCAGTTGCGCCCCAGCTTTGTCGCCCGATT
This sequence comes from Henriciella sp., assembly GCA_013213825.1. Lineage (GTDB taxonomy): Bacteria > Pseudomonadota > Alphaproteobacteria > Caulobacterales > Hyphomonadaceae > Henriciella. Next base: position 13,498 of record JABSQA010000050.1, on the reverse strand, counting down.
GGTTCAACGGCGCTAAGACATCGCGTGCCAGCTTGCCCGCCTCATCTAGAATGGGATCAATCAAATCCGGGTCGTAGGACTCAAATGCGGGGTGGCCTTCGAACGTGCTCAAACCCGCGAGTTGAGTTAAAGCAAACGAGATATCAGAAACAGGTGGCGTATAGGTCATGGACCATGCAGCTCCGGCATAAGAGTTATATTGTCTGTTTTCATATATAGTGACTGGCCAAGAAGAAATCCCACGCTACGTTTTGGCGCAGGAAAAAAGGAGTTTCCCATGCGCAAACTTGTTATCGCAGCCGGTCTCATGGCCGCTATCCTCCCTGCCCAAGCCGAACCCACGCTCGAAGGTGTCGCCTCCGGCTTATACAACCTTGAAAAAACTCACGCTTTTCTGACCTGGACGGTCAAACACAATGGCATTTCTGGCTATACGGTCAACTTCACCGATTTCGAAGCTGACTTGGTCTTTGACGCCGAATCGCCCGCCAGCTCGCAATTATCGGTCAGCATCAACCCGACCGCGATGAACACAAATTACCCGGATCCGGCCAAAAAAGTCGAATGGGAAGCAGAGCTCGCGAATGATGCGCGATTCTTGAACGCAGGCGAATTCCCGACCATCACCTTCAACTCAACGGAGGTGGCTCAGACCGAGGACTTTGAAGGCACAGTGACAGGCGATCTGACCTTCTTGGGCGTTACCCAGCCGGTCACGCTGGATGTTTCCTATGGCGGCGTTGCCAATCCCCCTTGGTTCGGTCAGCGCGACGTGATTGGATTCACCGCATCGACCACCATCAATCGCTCTGATTTCGGCAATACGTCTCTTGCCGCAGTGATCTCTGATGAAGTCGTGATCGAATTCTCAGGCGAATTCCTACAAGCAGAAGAATAGGCTATCGCCAACCAGCAAGAGGACTTAAAGACTATGTCTTTGAAAACATTGATTATCGGCGGCACGAGCGCACTCGCGCTGGCCGCTTGCGGCGGCAGCTCTGATCCATCCGCAATCGAGGATGCTCCGACACCACCAACCGAAGCGGAATCAACATCGGCGGACGCTGAGCTTCACCCGCTCCTGGCTGAAGTTGCAGCGGCGACTTATTCCCTGGAAAAAACCCATGCTTTCATGACCGTCAAAGTCGGGCATTCGGGTGGGATTTCGGACTATCGCATCAGTTTCACTGATTTCGATGGCGACCTGTCCTTCGATCCGGCTGATCCGGAAGCTTCAAGCTTGACCTTCACCATCAATCCCTTGGCGGTCGAGACAAACTATCCGGGCGACTACAAAGCCGGTCACGCGGAGAGCCAGTGGGAAAGCTGGAATGAGGACGTATCGCGCGACGCGAAATGGCTCAATGCCGATGAGTTCCCGGAGATTAGTTTTGTCGCAACTGAGATTGCCCGGACGGGCGATTTGACCGGCACTGTCACAGGTGATCTGACCCTGCTCGGCGAGACCAAGCCCGTGACGCTTGATGTCACATATAATGGCGTTGCCAACCCACCCTGGTTCGGTGAGCGCGACGTGATCGGCTTCGATGCCAGCACGACGGTCAACCGATCTGAATTCGGTATGGCGGCGTACATTCCGAACATTTCGGACGCCGTCACCGTCGAATTCTCCGGCGAATTCCTGCAGGACGAATAATCATGAGCGCGCCATCTGAGCGATATTCCAGTGTGGCCATCACACTGCACTGGGTGATTGCGATTGCCATTCTCGGAATGATTTTTGGAGGTTGGTACATGTCCGATTTGCCCGATGGGGCACCGGGTCAGTATTTCCTCTACCAAATGCATAAATCCGTTGGCATCACGATCCTATTACTCACGGTGGCGCGGATTATTTGGCGGGCGATGAATCCACCGCCAAGCCTGCCCGAGGACATGAATGGACTGGAAAAAACCGCCAGCCATTTGGTCCATCTCGGGTTTTACGGGCTGATGATCGCCCTCCCGCTCACCGGCTGGCTCTACAGTTCGGTCAGTATCAAACTTGATGTCCCCACCGTTCTTTATGGCGTGGTGAGCTGGCCAGATGTTCCTTTTGTTGAAGGTTTAAAAACTGAAACCGCAAGTGGCGCTGTGAATTTCATCCATAGCAAGCTGGCCTGGGTCGCTTTGGCGCTGCTTGCGCTACACGTCGCCGGTGCCCTAAAGCATGAATTCAGCGCCGAGGAAGGCGTACTGAAACGCATGCTGCCCGGTCTATTTGGCAAAACCTCAAAACCCGCCACACCATCACGCGGCGCGGTGACGGCATTTGGCAGCGCTTTGGGCGTCTTACTGGTCGTCGCGGGGGCGTCACCGGTGCTGTCTATTCTGTCCGGATCCGGCCAAGCCGTGACGGCGGACGCCGCCTTTGCCCAAAATTGGACTGTGAACCCAGACGCATCCTCCATTCGCTTCGCGGGCATACATGATGGCAATGCGTTTTCTGGCGCTTTCTCCAATTGGGATGCGGCGATCCAGTTCGATCCCAATGCCCCAAACGACGCTGAGGTACAGGTCACCGTGTCCACTGTCGGCGCTCAGGCCAGTCAGAAGCTCTACACGGACAGTTTGCCGGCGCCGGAATGGTTCAATTCCGCTGCATTTCCGACCGCCAATGTCGAAATCCTCAACATCGCTTCGAGCGGCGACGACACCTATACGTCCACCGCTCGTCTGACTTTGAAAGACATCACGGTCGATGCTGACTTCCCCTTCACACTGCAGATCGACGGTGATCAGGCCCAAATGAGCGGCCAAGCCGTGTTCCAACGCACGGCCCTTGATCTCGGGCAAAGTTCAGATCCGAATGCCGCTTGGGTGTCCGAAGACATCACGGTCGATGTGGTCGTCGAAGCCACGCAAAGCAATTAAGCTCGGTCGCGCAGCAGCGGTTAAACATTGCGGTTTCGCGAGCACGCCCATATGTCCGCCGGATGAGTGCTGAAACCCTCACCCCGTCGACAGAGACGATTGCCCGTGCCGCTGACATGCTGCGCGCAGGAAAGCTTGTCGCTATGCCAACGGAAACCGTTTACGGGCTGGCGGCAAATGCTGCAGACGCGGACGCCGTTGCGAGGATTTATGCGGCCAAGGGGCGTCCGCAATTCAACCCGCTCATTGCTCATATTGCTGATCTAGAAATGGCGCAGCGAGAAGGTGTTTTCAGCGATGACGCCTTGACCCTCGCGGAGACGTTTTGGCCAGGCCCGCTCACGCTCGTTGTTAGTGTGGCGCCCAGTGGGACCGTGTGTGATCTCGCCCGCTCAGGCCTAGACAGTATCGCGATCCGAATGCCTGCTCATCCGGTGGCTCAGGCTCTATTAGCCGAATTTGGTGCCCCACTGGTCGCGCCATCCGCCAATCCGAGCGGTCAGATTAGCCCCACCCAAGCGTCCCACGTCGCACAAGATATGGCGACAAAGGTCGATTTGATCTTGGATGGTGGCGCAAGCGCAGCGGGCCTAGAATCGACGATCATTGATGCCCGAGGCGCCGCGCCGGCTTTGCTACGCCCTGGCAGTCTCGCCAAAGAGGCCATCGAAGCGGTTTGGCCGGGACTACAACGCCCTGACCTGAACCCGGACGCCCCGCAATCGCCCGGGCAGCTGCTTCGCCACTATGCGCCGAACGCAAAGCTACGCTTGAATGTCGAAATCCCGGAAACGGGCGAAGCCTATTTGGCGTTTGGTGCTCGCAATGGAACGCTCAATCTTTCTCCATCGGGCGATTTGACGGAAGCCGCTGCGAACCTTTTTTCGATGCTGAGACAGCTGGATGCCGCCCATAAACGGATCGCCGTGGCCCCTATTCCTCAAGAAGGTCTGGGTGAAGCGATAAATGACCGCCTTACGCGCGCGGCAAAACCGGCCTAATATGCCGGAATGGACCTATCGACCGAATTTTTAAACGCTGCCAAAGCCCTGCTTGGCGATAAAGGCTGGCGCATGGATGCGGAAAGCCTCGAAGAGGCGGCGACACCCTGGCGAGGCACCTATCGCGGTGAGACGCCCTTTCTCGCTTTGCCGGCCTCTACCCAAGAAGTCTCAGCCCTTGTCAAACTTTGCGCTGAGCACGCCATTGCCATCACCCCGCAGGGCGGGAATACCGGCTTGGTGGATGCCGGCACGCCGCATGGCGAGATTACGCTTTCCATGCGTCGGATGCAGTCCGTGCGCGCCGTCGATGCGATCAATAACTCGCTGGTGATCGATGCCGGCGCACCTTTGGTGGCGGCGCAAGAGGCCGCAGACAAAGCCAATCGCTTATTCCCCCTTTCGCTGGGTTCAGAAGGCACCGCGACGATTGGCGGACTGATTTCAACCAATGCAGGCGGCGTGGCCGTCCTGCGATATGGCATGATGCGCGACTTAATTCTGGGGCTAGAAGTCGTGCTGCCGAATGGGGAGGTCTGGGACGGCTTATCGGGCTTGCGGAAAAATAATACTGGCTATGATCTCAAACATATTTTCGCAGGCGCCGAAGGCACGCTGGGCGTGATCACGGCAGCGACCTTGAAGCTGTTCCCAAAAGTTGCACGAAGCGCCGCTTGGATCAGCTGCAAGAGCGCTGAAGACGTCGTCGCTTTATTAGCACTGACCCGGGATCATGCTGGCGACACGGTGACCAGCTTTGAGATCATCCCCGCCAATGCCATCGAAATGGTCCGCTCTGAAATGCCAGATGTACGCGATCCCAATCCGTCAGACTTGCCTTGGCGTGTTTTATGCGAAATCTCCATGGCTCGCGAGACGCACGCCCGTGAAGTGATGGAGACCGCATTGCAAGCGGCGTTCGAGGCCGGTCTCGCCGAAGACGCCTTGATCGCTGAAACACTGTCGCAAGCCCAAAGCTTCTGGACCATTCGCGAGAGCATTCCATTGTCCAAGCGCGCTTATGGCACCGCCATCAATCACGACGTCGCGGTGCCGGTTTCGCAAATCCCGGCTTTCTTGGACGCGACAAAGTCTGCCATCCTAGATATCTCGCCAAGTGCGGAGATTATTGCTTTCGGCCATGTCGGCGATGGCAATCTGCACTATTCGGCCTGCGAGCCTAAAGACGCGGCCGCGCAAGTGCTCAGCAATCACGCTGCTGAGATCACCGACATTGTGCATGCACAAGCCATGGCCTATGGAGGGTCGATCAGCGCGGAGCATGGCGTGGGGCGGTTGAAACGCGATGAGCTTGAAGCCATTCGCCCACCAGCGGCGACGGCAACCATGAAGGCGATTAAACAAGCGCTTGACCCAGACGGTATAATGAACCCAAATCGGGTGGTGAGGGTCGACTGAAAAAGCCCTAAGGGACGAGTCAATGTGCGGACGATTTTTTCGTCACGGCGTAAGCTGGGAAGAATATAGCTCTTATCTCAACCTGTTTGAATATGCAGGCATAGATCCGCCTGAACCCGCCTATAATATCGCCCCAACCCAAATTGCCCCAATCATTCGTATTGCCAGCGAAGACGAAGACGTTCCGGAAGGCGCAAGGCATATGGCCCCGGCCATGTGGGGCCTGGTCCCGAGCTGGTGGCGCAAACCGCTATCGGAAAAGAAATTCTCCACCTTCAATGCGCGGAGCGAAACCATCGCTACGTCCAACACGTTCCGCGGCAGCTTTCGCCATAAACGGTGCTTGGTCCCGGTCAGCGGGTTCTATGAATGGACCGGACCGAAAGGCAGCAAGACCCCGTTTGCCATCGGTCTGCGCAATCGACGCTGGTTCTGCTTTGCGGGTCTGTGGGACCGCGCCACGATTGATGGTTCGCAAATCGATACATTCACCATTCTGACCACAACACCGAATGATCTCATGGCTGGGATACACACTCGAATGCCGGTCATCCTAGACCCAACCAATTATGAACGTTGGCTCGACACGTTGCATCGCGATGTCGAGGATTTGTACGAGCCATTCCCAACGGAGGACATGCACGCCTGGGTGGTCGGCAAGGCCGTGGGGAATGTTCGCAATCAGGGTGTGGAGCTGATTGCAGAGGTTTGAGCGTGAATAAATTTACGCCTCATCCTGAGCGAAGTCGAAGGACGAGGCGGGGCTTCCCGGAAGCACGGCGCTTTATCCTTCGACTTCGCTCAGGATGAGCGCCTAAATTGCGCTGGAACAAGTCCGCCTAAGCCTGCACCGCCCCGATCAAAACATCACAAACCTTATGCACTTGGCCCGCAGACAAGTAAGGATGCATCGGCAAGCTTAAGCTGTCCTCGGCAGCTGCTTCACAGACGGGTAAGCTGCCCAGTTCCGCAAGATGCGCGAAGGCTGGCATCTGATGGATCGCCATGTCGTAATAGATCCCGCTCGGAATACCGGCATCTGACAGTTTAGCGCGCACTTCTGTGCGGTTCGGAACGCGAACCGTGTAAAGCCCATAGCCATTTTCTTGACCTTCAAGCGCCTCTTGCAGGCCAACCACGCCCGCCAGACGTTCATTATAGATGCTGGCTGCTGCGATCCGACGTTCCCGCTCAGCTTCGAACAGGTCGAGCTTTTCCGACACGACTGCGCATTGGATCGAGTCGCAACGGCCATTAATGCCAACCCGCACCGACTCTTTCCGATTGTCGCCCGTGCCGTGCCAACGGATGGACCGCATCCGCTCAGCAAAATCCTTGTCTTGGCATAGGATTGCGCCGCCATCGCCATAACCGCCAAGCGATTTTGTTGGGTAGAAACTGGTCGCGGTGATCTCTGCAATATTGCCGACCCAACGGCCCTGATCCTTGCCACCAAAGGCTTGTGCGCCGTCGGCGATCACGCGCAGGCCATGGGCATCCGCCACCGCTTGAATGGCAGAATAATCCGCCGGCAAGCCATAGAGATCGACCGGCATGATCGCACGTGGGATCAAACGCCCTTCCGCTTTGACCGCGTCAATTTTTTTGGCAAGATCCGCAGGATCCATGTTGAACGTCTTGGGGTCTATATCGACAATGACTGGATAGCCGCCAGACAATAAAACCGCATTCGCTGTCGCATTATAGGTGAAGCCAGGGATGAAGACAGCATCGCCTTCGGCAATCCCCATGGCGAGCAGCGGCATCACCAAGGCTTGCGTCCCAGATCCAACAGCCACAACATCTGCGGCTCCGGTAAAAGCGGCGAGCTTCTCTTCGCACTCAGTGACTTCTGGTCCACCAATGAAACGGCCATGATCAAGAATATCGATCCAGCGCTGTTCGAGCGCCGGGCGGATTTGCGCTTGCTGCGTTTTCAAGTCGAACAATTGGATCGGCGCATCGGCTGGCAGATCGATCAGAACAGACGTGTCGGGGGTAGAATAAGCCATGGTTTAGGCTCCTATCGTATGAAGGGCCGACAGCTCTGCTTGCTCGGCCATGTGAACAGCGAGCGCGGCTTCGCGCCCAGGTATAGCACAAGACCGCGCCCCAAGCGCACTTGCAAAGAAAGCTTCGTCCGCGGCCCCTAGCGGATCTGGCAATGTATCGGACACATCCGCTCTAACCGCGTAAGGCGTCGTATTCTCGATCTCCCGGGTCAAGAAATTGATCGCGATCGTGCCAGATGGATAAGTGAGCACCATCCGACGATCGCGTTCAGAATGACAACGACTGGCAGTAATTTCAGCGCTGCCAATCGCGAAATGGAGCCGCGCTGTGGATTCATCGATATGATCCGTATGTGCGCGCCGTCCGGTCGCTTCCACCGTGAGCGCAGGCCCCATCAGTTTGCCCACCATATCAAGATCATGGGTCATCAAATCCCAAATCACAGATACGTCCCCTGCCCGTCCATCTGGCGCGGGAGGGCCCATACGCCAGGCTTCGATCTTGGTGGGTGTTTCTGGAATCTCAAACAGGCCCATGGCTTCGAGCACAAAGCGTTCTTGATGCCCGACCTGCAAGACCCGCCCTTTCGCATCTGCCAGGGTGGCAAGTGCGTCAGCCGCCGATCCGACAAGCGCCAGAGGCTTTTCAACCATGACATGGCAATCCGCTTCTAATGCCGCTTTGACCACGGTCTCATGATAGGTCGCCGGGCAGGCGACGAGAACGGCGTCGCAAGCAGAGAAAAGCTCATCCTGGGTCGCATAGGCGCGCACACCATGTTTCTCAGCCAATGCTGCGCATCGGTCTGAATCGGGATCGAATATGCCGATAAAGTCAGTCATGTCGGATCCAGAAATTTTCCCGGCATGATAGCCGCCAAAAACGCCTGCCCCGACGAGTCCGGTCTTCAGACCTGCCATAGTGTTACTCCACGCTCGAACCGCTCCATCGCATTTTGCGTGAGTCTATGGCAACTGAACATAGCGGTAAGACGCATCAAAAGGCATTGCGAATTCTTACAGTCGCCTCTTTGCTTCCGGCGCGGCAGCGTCCACATATCAAACAAAATAACAGGAAGGATATCTTATGACCGCTATTTCGTCCCAAGACTGGACCCTCGCCCAACGCCCTGTCGGCGAACCCCAAGCCAGCGACTTCGCCATTGTGACCAATGACGCGCCTGCGCCTGGCCCAGGTCAGATTCAAGTGCGCAATTCTTGGATGTCGGTCGACCCATACATGCGCGGTCGGATGTATGATCGCGAGAGCTATGTACCGCCCTTCCAAATTGGCGAAGTGTTGCAAGGCGGCGCCGTCGGCCGCGTGACCGCCTCTAATCACCCAGATTATGCAGAGGGCGACCTGGTGCAATCCATGGCGGGCTGGCGCGAAGCTTGGACGGCGGCCCCTGAGGTTGTGATGGCGCAAAAACTGCCGGGCGATACAGGTCTGCCAGACAGCGCCTTCCTTGGCATTGCCGGGATGCCAGGCCTTACGGCTTATGCCGGTATCTTGCGCGTGGCAGAACTGAAAGAAGGCGATGTGGTCTTCGTTTCCGGTGCGGCCGGCGCGGTCGGTTCCGCCGTCGTGCAAATTGCCAAGATCAAAGGCTGCACGGTGATCGGTTCGGCGGGCGGCACTGAAAAGTGCGACCTCGTCAAATCGCTCGGCGCGGATGATTGCATCGATTATCGCGCGGCGGGCAACTATGAAGGACTGCTTGCGGCCCTTCGTGCGGCTGCGCCTAAAGGCATTGATGTTTACTTCGACAATGTCGGCGGCGATCATTTCCAGGCCGCAATCGAATGTGCGCGCCCGTTCGCGCGTATGGCCATTTGCGGCATGATCTCACAGTATAATGACACCGAACCGCGCCCAGGCCCGAACAATGTCATCCAGATTGTCGGCAAACAGCTGCAGATTCGCGGCTTCATCGTTTCCACCCATGCGGACATGCTGCCTGAATTCCAGCGCGATATGGTGACCTGGATTACAGGCGGTCAAATGAAGTTCGAAGAAACCGTCATGGAAGGCATCGAGAATGCGCCAAACGCCTTTATGGGGCTATTCTCCGGCAAAAATACCGGCAAAATGCTGGTCAAGCTCTCTTAGAGCCTAAGCCACCCCGAGGCATCCGCCGATGCGTAACAGTATTTTCGACTTCATCGACAATCTCGATACGCTATTGGCGGTTATTCTCGGGGCTTTGTTGGCCACGGGCGGCGCTTTGGTGGCTGAGCTGGTGCAGGACCGGCTTGGCCAGAAGCGCCGCGAACGCGAAGCCGCACGGTTTTTCGGTGAAATCTTAGCCTCGGTCGATCGCGTCTTGGATCGCGCCTTTGCGTCTATGGAGATTGGCGAGCGCTGGGGTAATGTGACTTTGCGCTTGTTTCGCACGGCCGCGCGCGAAACCGCCATCTATGAACGTAACCGCGAACGCCTGTTCGAGATCCGTGATATTGAATTGCGGCGGACCATTCACACGCACTTCTTGGTCGAGACCGTCCCGCTCATCGCCTTACTGGAAGACAGTGAGGACATCGCCCAGCTGGAAAAAGACCTGCATGAAGAAGTCCATCTGGACGCAACGAAACGCCAAGCCGCGATCGAATTACTGGAGCGGAAGCGCGACAATCGCGAAGCTGCGTATCAGTCGATTCAATCAGCCCATGCCCAAACAGAAGCGATCTGCAAACACTTAGAACCGATTGCCGGGCTTAAATTCGAATGAGCCGCCTGTTCGACGCGTATATGGTCGTGGACTGGAGCGCTGCAGCAAAACCGACACTAGGCGCCAATTCGATCTGGATTGGGCTTCGCGCCCGAGACGCGCGGCTGAAGTTTCAATTCACTAGCGTCAATCCAAAAACCCGATTAGAAGCCCGCACGCTGATCAAAGAGCTCTTAAAAAAGCTCATCGCGCGCGGTGACAAAGTCCTGGTCGGCTTCGATTTCGCATTTGGATATCCGCGCGGCACGGCCGCAGCCGCGGGATTGGCAAAAAATGGACAGCCCGCTTGGCGCGGCATGTATCAGCATCTCGCCATCAAAGTGAAAGAGAAATCGGACAATTCGAATGCGCGGTTCGCGATTGCAGCCGGATTGAATTACGCCATTTCGAAGGGCCCCCACCCGTTTTGGGGCACAACGAAGCGAGACCAAGTCTCAACCTTAGCGATGAAAAAAGGCGATTTCTCCGCGCGCGGATCTTTGCCGGAGCATCGGCTTAGCGAGGCCTGGATCCGCTCTCAATTTAAAGCCTCGCCCAAATCGGTTTGGCAATTGCTCGGGGCGGGCGCCGTTGGATCGCAATCCTTGCTCGGGATCCCGACGGTGTTTGAGATCCGTGAAAATATCGAAGGCGCCCGCATCTGGCCCTTCGAAACCGGGTTTCAGACTTTGATGCCGAGCGATCTCGAAAATGTCTCCTGCGTGCTCGCGGAAGTCTATCCAAGCACCGTTTCAACCGTCCCAGAACCCGGCGAAATCCTCGATCAGGCGCAGGTCCGGACCCTCTCAAAACACTTGGAATCGCTCGATTCGGCGGGAAAACTGGCGGATGCGTTCGGTCCGCCGGACACGCTCTCTGAGGCCGAAATCGACGAAATTACCTGTGAAGAAGGGTGGATTCTGGCAAAATAAGCCTGAATCGCCCGTATTTATTGGGTTTTCGGGATTCACGGCCAAATCGAATCATGAACAATGCCCCCAACGGCAACTTTCGCCGTTGAACTAAGGGAGAACCCAATGAACAAGGGTGAACTGACCAAAGCAGTGGCAGACGCTGCAGACATGTCTCAGGCTGAAGCCGGACGCGCTGTGGATGCTGTCTTTGATTCTATCGCAGGCGCGGTGAAAAGCCGTGACTCAGTCGCGATTGCAGGTTTCGGGACTTTCGTCGCGAAAACCCGTGGTGCACGCGAGGGCCGTAACCCGGCAACGGGCGAAACGATCCAGATCAAAGAGAAAACCTCTGCTGCTTTCCGTCCAGCTTCGGCACTGAAAGACATCTAAGGTCTTATCGCTGTTCAAGCGATTCTTTCTAAACGGCGCGCTGTCTTTCACGGCGCGCCGTTTTCCATTCCAATAGGCCCCATTGTAAGAAACCTGCGACCAGTAGCGTGATGGTCACCGCCTCCATCATGCCGCGGACCCCGCGTCCCATGCTCACCGCCATAACATAGCAAAGCGGGATCATGAGCAGGAAGAAGGACGCGATATGGATCGCCGAGGGAACCCAGACGACACCTTGCGCGCGGAGCGCCATAGAAGCTGTTGCCTGCAGACCATCAAATGTGGTCGCCAAAGCCGCATAGATGAGCATGGCTGCGATCGCGGGCGCTAATAGCGTCCCGTCGATGCTGGCCTTGGAATTCACCAGTAACAGCGCCAATCCGTCTTTGAAGACATAGATTAACAAGGCTAGCACGGCGCCAAGCACGAAGGTCGCTGCAACCCCGAGCCGGGATGCATCCTTCGCCCCTTGCCAGTCTCCGCGGCCCACATGCTCTGCGACACGCACGCTCGTGGCCGTACCGATGCCCAGGAAGAACATGAAACAAAAACCCATGACTTGGACCGAATACCCATAAATCGCATTCAAAGCGACGCTGACGAACGCCGCGATCGTATAAGTCAGGTTGAACCCGCCCCATTCGGCAATATTGGAAATCGCAGTGCCACCACCGACGGTGATTTGACGGCGACCTTCATCCTCGGGGCCAGGCTCTGCGGGCTTAAGCGCAGGGGTCAGCCAAATCACAAAACCGATCAGTGCGATCGTAATCGCCCAGCGCGACCCGACGGTCGCCCAGGCGACGCCTTCTCCGCCCATTTGCGGCATGCCCCACCAGCCCAGGACCAGCGCTAAATCGATGCATAAATTGACGCCAACACCAAGATAAGAGGTGATGGTCACGATGAGCGGTCGACGCAGCGACTCTAAATAGTAGCTACAAACCGTCGAAATCATGAAGCCAAGCAGACTGAGCGACAAGATTTGCGTGATCAGTGCCGTTTCTTGAGCAAACTCCTTCGGCGACATCAAAGCACTGATCTCGTCATTGGGATTGATCTGAACGAACAGAAAATCGAATAGCGGGGCGGCCGCGAGATAGGTGGCAAGCGTAACCAGTACACCCAGCCCAAGCGCCCACGCCATGCCGCGTCGAAAAATCCGACCGGACAAATGCTCTTCGCCGCGTCCGACCAATTCCGAGGTCAAAACTTGGACACCAAGCAGTATCCCCATGCCAAAGCCCAGGGTCACACCAATCGGCAACCAGGAGTTCAGAATGAAGGCCAACTCATGCTCCTGGCCTTTCACTTGGCCGAGCACAATCGCATCCGTCAGGCCCATCAGCATCCACGACAGGCGTGAGATCGCAATCGGCCCTGACAGCCGCAAAAGGTCTAGTATTTCAGAGGCCCGCGCCCAAGCGGGCCATGCCCGCTGGGTCATGGTTTAAAGTCCTGCTTATCCGGTTACGCGTGAAGCCATTGGAGAAGAATCCTTAATCTCGAGGAGCTTCTCCGCGATTAAGAAGGCAAGTTCAAGAGCTTGTTCGCCATTTAGGCGAGGATCACAATGAGTGTGATATCTTGATGACAGGTCTTCTTCGGAAATCGCCTGCGCGCCGCCAATACATTCCGTCACGTCTTGGCCGGTCATTTCGAAATGCACGCCGCCTGGTACACAGCCCTCTGCATTCAGAACATCGATGAATTGCCGAACTTCGGTCAGGATGTGATCGACAGGTCGTGTTTTGAATCCGGTCGACGTCTTCAGCGTGTTGCCATGCATCGGGTCACATGACCAAACAACGGTTCGACCACTGGCTTTCACAGCCCGTGCAAGCGGGGCAAGCCCATCTGCGACGCCATCCGCGCCAAAGCGAGAAATCAGCGTGATCCGACCAGCTTCATCCTCAGGGTTCAAGGTTTCGATGATGCGGAGCAATTCATCCGGCTCAAGCCCTGGCCCACACTTCATGCCGATCGGGTTCTTTACGCCTTTGCAGAACTCAACATGGGCGTGATCCACCTGGCGCGTACGGTGACCGATCCATAGCATATGGGCCGACGTGTCGTACCAATCCCCTGAGGTGGAATCGATCCGGGTCATGGCCTCTTCATAGCCAAGCAACAAGGCTTCGTGAGACGTATAGACTTCGACCTGCGCCATTTGCGGC
>JABSQA010000005.1:42806-56899 GCA_013213825.1 Henriciella sp. | reverse complement strand
GTGATTTCATTCCATCGACCTTCAACCTTAGCGCGGACAAATTGCCCATCGCGATCAAACGCGGAGATGGTCTTCAAATTAATGATGCCCCCAAGACTGTCAGCATCGACGTCTGGCGTGAGTGACTTTTGCACCTCAATCGTATCGAGCAGATCCGAAGGGACACCATCGAGCAGAACACCGCGGCGATCTTCTGGGGATGGGGTTCGCACACCGTTTATTGAGGCCGCAATCAAGTCTGTGTTGATGCCCCGAATAGACACGTACCGACCTTCACCTTGGTCAGTGACAATGGATAGGCCTGGTACGCGCTGCAAAGAATCCGCCACCGTCGTGTCTGGGAAATTGCCTAATCCATCAGAGTCGACGCCCGAGATGATGCTGTCCGATGCGCGCTGCTGGTTGATCGCACCTGCTTGCGCGGCGGCAGAGCCAACCACAAGCACGTTGTCGAGATAGCGAACCTCGCCACCAAGCGTGAAGTCAAGCGTTGCGCCGGACGCGAGAACGGTAATGTTCGATGTGACTTCATCTGCACCGACATAGGAGACATTCACGGTATAGTCGCCAGCTGGCAAGTTCGCGATACGATACTCACCGAAACGGTCGGTACTGGTCGATCGATTGGTCCCAACCACAGAGACAATGGCGCCTTGTAATGGCGCGGTTCCAGTCGTGTCAGTGACCTTACCGCTTAAGACTTGCGCTTGCGCACCTGCGGTCGTTGCCAAGAGTGCGACTATGGCTGAGCTGGTGAGAAATCGGTTCATAAAACCCTCCATGAAGATGGCGGGCAGATGCACGCGACGAACGACAGATCAATGACAGTTACGAAACGGTTTGATGACTGAAAAACTGCCCTTTTCAGTCATTTGATCCGAACCCTGACCTAGCCTGGAGAGCCAACAAAGCCGGGGCTTCAGCGTCACTGCTAGGGATGTTGAGACGCTTTGACAGATCGGAGTTTGAATTTGCGCGCCCGAATACAAAAGGGCTCATATTCCCAGCGTCCGGTGGCTAAATGTCACAAAAGCTTTTTTCAGCGCACGTCGTTGCATTCCTGCAACTCGACGGGGTCTGTCCATTCGCGGTGCATGCCGTGATCTGAGCCGATAATCGAATCAGCCATTGAAACCAAGGTGATCTCGGCGGTGCCTTCCATCACTGCATTCATATTGTCCGTCGTGGTTTTTAGGAGCGACCAGCCGAGCAAGGCAGTGATGGCATTCTCTTGCCGATCGCTACGCGCCACCTCTAAAGGGACCGGGATCCAAGAGGCTGCCCGGAAGGGGTTTTCGCCATTTGCGACCGACTGCCAGGGATCGGCATCATCGGCCGCATTCAGCTCGATTAAGCCACTTCGATCCGGGTCAACGGGATAACGCGGACCCTTCGTGTATTCAGGCCTAACCTTGGATTTACAATAGCTCTTATTCGTAAACGTATCCGCATTTGCTGCGGTCACAACGCGACGTTCGAAAATCTTATCGCACTCGAGCGCGCCTCTATCGCCGCTCGAATAATCGAGCAGGCTGTTGCATAAGAGCCTGATCGGAGCCCGACTGGCTGCGCCACGCGCTTTCAGCACAGCTGAAGGAATAGAGGTGAACTCGCTCTGCTTGGTCGCGCGTTGCCCTGTTTCATTTTCGAAGGCGCCCTGATCTGGAATGCCGAGCGCATATAGATTGAGTACAATCACATTGATGGGGGCTTTACCGCGCGCCGCCTCCCGCAAAGCTTCCACGGATTGGATAGCGGTTAGCGAGCCCGAATTATCCATATAGCCACCGTCGACAAAATGGTGGCGGTTCCAGCGTCCATTTTTGTTCCGCGTCTCCACCACGCCGGTCGGGTTCGAGACAGGGAAGCGCGCCGAAAGATGTGCTGCTGTTGATAAGGGTAACGTTTTGGTGCGCCGTGCACATCCGGTCATGGCCTCGTCTGGCTCGACCCAGTCGATCAGTTGCTGAACAATTGGAACGCTGCCACAATTCTCAGATACGCCTCCCGATTGTTCTGAAGACACATCAACATTAGACGTCGCCATTTGGTAGCCGCCGGTCTCGTAGAAGGTCGAAAAAAAGACCATTGGCCCAGGATCTGTACTGTCGACATTCCCATCCACTCGGATCGCACATCGCGCCACGCTTTCGAGCGTTTGATCCATGGTGCGCCGTCCTCGATCTGAGACGGGCATACGGCATTTCGGCCCGGCCGCAGGCTCCACCCGTGAACTGTCGTCGGCCATGGCATCGATCATGGCGCGGTCGAAAACATTGGCCAGACGGTTCTCAAAGAAGTCAGCGCGATCATATATCCCACGCTCGAAATACTCGCCGAACGCGTCCGTTGTGTCGTCGTCAGCCAAACCCACAACCCGGTCAAACAATTGTGCGGGGAACACTGTCGTCAAAGCATCGCTGCCAAACAGGCCAGCAAAGAGCGGTGATAGGAAGTCGGACTGCAGCGTTTGATCAATCACCTTGTGTCGGATTTCCGGAGTGATCCCTTGCCCCAACTCTTCTTTGACGGCGGCAAGATACACAGCAGACCCAACCGCTCCGCCCGACACCCCATTGATAGAATAGACATGGTCCAAGAGCCGTGTGTCAGAGCCAAGCGAACAGAGCACTGGATCTGGTTTGATGGGCTGATCTCGCGCGTCACGTTGCTTGCCGGTGCAATGATCTATGAGCGCCGTATCCAAACGGGAAAGATAATATCCGGCATGCGCCCCCGCACGGATACCACCGCCTTCGGCCAGCACGACAATCGCGGTGATGGGCTTTTTGTTTTCCCTGGCTGGCGCCATCCTCGCTTCGATCCACTTCGTAGCATGGTCGTCGATCGTATAGGCTTCGAATGCTGAGCCATCGGCTTCTTTATCAACGCGATGAATATGATGCGCTTCGCCCAAACCCAGCAATAAGATTGGCGCAAGAACGGATGCGGATGGCAGACGATTCACCGCCGATCGAAACTCCACGCGGCTTTCCCAAATTCGGCGGCGGAACAAGAATACCCCGAGCAAGAGGAGGAAGATCAACATGTCCCATGTCGGCCGTGGTTCAAAGGCGAGGACTTCTAGAGACGACACCAGAAGCTCGACGAAGAGTAAGGCGACCAAAAACAAAAAGAACCAGGACTTCATCGAGTAAGACTGGCGCATGGACTGAAACTCATTCCAACGCCGTTTTAGCCAGGACGTGCCCTTCTCCTCATCTGTGAGCATAGCCTCGTCGGCGCGCACATGACGGGCCGAGCTTTCGACCAGGCCAGAAAAGAACAGCGTGCCCCAAAGTGTGCCGAACAATCCAACCCCGAGTGGCCCGAGAAAGTCTACGAAGCTCGGGATCCAAAACACAATTGGAATGAAAATGACGCCAATGATCCGCACACACTTGAAAACAAACTCGACCGTCGGATCGATAATAATGTACCGGGCCGTATGCCCCTGGTGAAGACGCACGATCCGGTCTTTGAAATAGCGATAAATCAAATGTAGCGAGATGAAGCAGACGAAGAACATGATCGGTCCGCCCGGGAATTCGAAATCCGGAACGAGTATCGACCCGACCGTCAAAACGCCCAAAGCAATCGACAAAGCCGCGATCGCCGCTTGCGAATTTCTGTGCTCTGGCGCGATACAGAAATGGATGAAACTGAACAGCGTATAAGCCAGATTTTGCAGAAGGCTTGGTTTGGTCGACAGCTGGTTAAATTCAGAACGTTTGTCAGCGATACGCTGGTGGACCATGCGGGCGCATTGCGTGTAGAGCAGCCCGATTACGATGCCAAAAACCACCACGCCCCAAAAACGCAGATCATGTAATCCGTATTGGAACCAAAACCCCATCCCCATAAACAAAAGCGGCAAGAGGACGCCGCACCAATACGCATAGCGCAGGCGCAACGTTACACTGGGGTCGACCGGATCGCGCTGTGCTGATTCATAGATTTCGGTTTGTGCATCCATTTGGCTGCGCCGCGTCACCGCGCTGAGCATGAAGGCGGTATACATCATGACCGCGCCGTGGATGACGAAGAGGAAGATCAGGTTCAAATTATCAAGCACGCTTGTGTCGAACTCATTGCTGGCCCGATCAATCGTGAACTTGATAATGGCGCGCCCTTGATCCGGAATCAAAAACGCCAATGCAAGAAACAGAATTGAGAAAGCGACCGGCCAAGTCGGCTTCAGCGCGCGATACTGAAAGCGATTGAGAAATTTGAGCTCACCATCCGCCGGCATCAGCTGGCGAAGCATGTCAATTACAGCTCTAAGCATCGTCCCCGCTCCCGAGCGGCACCTCGACAAAATCATTATTGGCGAGTTCGCGACGAAGGAAATCGAGATGAGACGGTTGGTAAGCGATCAACCCGATGGTGGAGATTTTTTCCAAGATCGAATCGTCACCTGAATTGCTAAGATGCTCGGCGATCAAATGACCCAGGCTGATCACCATTTGGTGCCCGACAAAAGCCGGATGCGCGCCACCATCTCCAGAACCGATCAAGGGAAACAGAACCGACCGCAAGCCACGTCCGCTAAGTTTACGCCGCTCATCGCGGATCGCTTTGAACACGGATCGCACGCAATGATCGATTTCTCCACCAGACGAAAAGCCGTCACCAATCTTGTTCGGCGTCACAGCCGCGACATGAGCGACATGAGAAACTTTATTCTTTCCACGCAGCGAGCTTGCAGGATCGGTGCGCGTCATGAAGACTTTGCCAATCGGCACTTGCGAACGGGTCCCGACTTTCTCCGCGAGTGCCAGTCCCAGCGCGTCCTTATAATGATCATCTCCGAGCGACCCGCGCCGAACCGCACCCAATTTGCGAATCTGCGCCGATACGGAGCGATCCCAAAACCTCGCCATTTCCATGTAAGTGTTTTCTGAATTCACCCAGACATCAAAATCCGAGGCGTTTTGAATCTGATACTCCCAGATGACAATTTTTGGGCCTGCCGTCTTAAACGCCGTATTACCGGACGCATTCAACTGCCAGGCTTTTGGATGCAACCGCGAGTCCTTAAATGGCGGTTCGAGGGCTGCGACTTTAAACGCCCGCGTCGCGCGAAGATCGCTTTGATATTCGGCGAGCTGCGGATTTCCAACATATTTCAAAGCCTCTTCAAGCCCGTCCATCCAGTTGGGGTTCGACACATCGAAATATTTGTGCTCCGTCTCAGTAAAGCGTGAATTCGCAATTTTGGAGGCATTGCTGTTCGGCGCCAGCATCAATGTCGGCGAATTGGTCAATGCGTGTCGAACGCCCATAAGATAGTAAGAGTCCGCTGTGACCGACAAATCGACAATGGCTAATTGGCTATGGATCAGTTGGTGCACAAGCAATCGAAACTTGTCAGGATCAGGGTCAGCGATCGGGAAAATCTCTTCCAGATAGGCAAAATCAAACAGCAATTTGTGAGACGCTTTCAGCTGCTCCAGCAAGGCACCGATTTGCGGTTTGATACTGCTCGCCTTGGTGGTCACCACCACGGCGCGGCCGGCGATGAGTTTTGGACTTTGTGTCATCTTCCGATCCCCACCTCTATCTCAATTACGTCGCCTTAAGCCCGAACAAAGGTTCGAAATTTTCGGGTCGGCGCATCCATTCTGCGGCGGCGAAACATTTGCCATCCAAGATGGAGCCATCCGCGACCATATCGAGAAACTCTTGGGGACTGACCGCGTGTCGCCGAATGTCTTCTGTTTCGACCCCGCGACCCCGCTGGTCGTCCGGTTCCGTCTCTGGCCATGGCTGATCATCTGGCCAGTCAAAGCGCGCATAATAGAGATGGATTTGCTCGGAACAGGCGCCAGGTGACGGATAAAACGACCCAATGAAATCGGTATAATCCGGTACCAATCCGGTTTCTTCCTCACACTCGCGCCGGAACGCTTCGAGCCAGGGTTCGCCCGGCTGTTGCATGCCGGCCATCAGTTCGAGCATGCGGCCCGCATGTTCTTTCTCACGATCGACCCGGTCGAGATCCGGCAAACCCGTTTCGGCGTCAATCAGCGTTGGCATCCGAAATTGTTCAACCAGCAAGAGGGTCTGCTTGTTTTGACCCACGACATGCAAAATGCCCGCGCCAGCGTCGCCGCGATGGACATTGACCAGGGTCTGCTCATCACTCATTTCACCCGGGTTGAATTTGGGATGCACAATTTTAAACCGATCCAAGCGGAGAAATGACCCCAGCTTGGCCAAGGTCGCATGTTCTCTAAATTGGACCTTACGCATGGTCGATCATCCCCCCCAAATCGATTTCGCCACGCCCAGCAGCTTGATCCGATCATCTATCCCATTCAAGCCGCCATTGATCAGGCGTGTGACTTTGTAAATATCGTCCGTGTCCGCCACGGTGTTTAAGTTTCGGCTGTCCCAATAATTCGCTGCGACTTGCAAGGCGATCACGGGATCGGCTGCGACCACATCTGGATTGCCCTCTAAGTCCATGCCGATGCGTTGACCAATGAAGCGGTAATTGGCGCGACCGGTCAATTGAATGAAGCCGCGGCCACGATAGCGCCAGCCATCACCGGAGGCCTCGTCACCATTGCCGATGCGATTGGCGTAAACACGATTGGCGATCCGCTCTGGCTGGCGGGCGTACGAGGCGGCTTCTTCAGCGTCGCGGAATTTGCTCCGGAAGATTTTCATCAAGCCTTCGGCGCTGTAATTCAGATTCTCTTCCATGGTCGAAAAATGCGCGGACTCATGCGCCAATTGCGCCATGAAATGCGAGAAACGCCGCGGATTGGCGCCAATTTCATAATGCGCCACCACTTGGTTCAGAACCAAGAGCATATCTTCATTTAGCGCATCGGCATAATCACCGACAAAGCGCTGAACGCGTTTGATCACCTCGCCAATATTGGTCAGATCTGTGAGGCGTGTGGTCTGAGCGGGCTGAGGGTCGATCGACACCAGATATTGCGACGCCGCATAGCCCTCTTCGACCATATTGCCGGCTTTGGTTGAAATTTTCCACCAGCCGAGGGCACTGGAATCCTCAATTTTCGTGACCAGGGTTCCGTGCGGCATATCCATAAGGATAGGGCTATTCGTGCTCGGCTCTTCGCGCATCCGCAGACTGCTCGCATTGACTCGATAAATATCAGGCGGTGGTGGGGGCGGAGGCGGCGGAGGTGGCGGCGCCACTTCTTCCGGGTGAATATGGGCTAATTCGGAGCTTGGCTCATCAATCGGAGCTAGGAATTTTCGATGCGAATAGCCCTCTACGTGATAAGTATCCGAAAACTCTGCAAAGATCTTATACCAGTCGCCATTCCAGAGCTTTTTGTCCAAACGGCGCACGCGCATTCCGCTCGGCATAGCCTCCAGAACGCGGCTACTGCTGGTCGGTAACTCTCGAATTTTCAGGCCACTCTTGGCCGTGACTTTGAAATACTCCATCCGTCCCTCGCGCCTGCTTCTTGGTTGCATTTTGCCGAAAAACTGTTTGAGTAGGTCACGCTCTATACGGGACTTTGTCAATGTCATTTCTATTGGCTCTTGCGGCTTTTGCCGCCATCGTAGCGGTCTATTCGACTGTCGTGACCGTGATTGTAGAAGGTCTTCAGAAAGTTTTGGCGCTACGCAGTGCGGGCATGAATGAAATGCTCCGGGCCTTTTACGACCAAACCCTTTCCAGCCTTCAGCCCAGCGAAACCCCGGCGGATGACAAAGCCATGAGCTCCGGATCCAATAAGCCATCAGACGCGGCTAAGAGTTTCGCAGATTCCATCACGCGTAAGACCCCGTCGGAAAGTTTGAAATTCTGGTACATTCGCAACTGGCCTTTGATCGGCCACATATTCGCGTCGCGACGCCAGAAAATGACCACGCTCCAATTCATCGAGAGCCTGGCAGAGACGAAAGAAGGCGCCGCTCTGGCACGTCACAAGCCCGATCAATTGCGGGACGCCCTCACCACCGCGGCATACCAATATGAGCGGCTGGGCGAGACCCAATCGGAATATTTCCAATCCCGCGCGAAATTGATTTCCGTCATTGTCGGCATGGCGGTCGCGGTCTTCATCAATTTCGATGCGATTACGGTCTACAAAGAATTGTCGACCAATGCAGCCCTGTCCTCACGGCTGACTTTGGCCATGGACCAAGAGAAACTAAACCTGGTGCAGAAAGTCGCCAGCGATGAGCCCGGACAGCTTGAATCAAGCTCATTAATGACCCCAGCCATTCAACAAGCCGCGGGCGATCTGCGCGCGCTGGGCATTCCGATCGGGCGCAAGATGTTCCCGCATTGCGAAGGCTATTCGCATACGCCAGCGAGCGCCGATTCACGCCAAACGGTCAGCCAAGCCGAAGCGATTAGCGCGGATGGGTATTTCGACAAAAGATGCGGCAAGACCCGCCAGCAAACGGTCAATCAGACTTGGGCACTGAGCTTTACCGATTTCCTCGCACAAAAAAATGCGCGTCCCGATGGGATGGTCGACACGGCAGGCTATTGGTTTAGCTATCGCGGTCATCGCATCGCTGCGATTGGCAGCAACCTTCAATCTTTCCTTATGTGGGCGCTCGGCGTGATCGTTGCCGGCGGATTGCTAGGCTTAGGCGCCCCCTTCTGGTTCAAGATTTTCAACCGTTTATCAGCCATGGCGATCCCAGCGGCGCGCGCCACGCTGACCACACCAGCAAAAGCGCCGCCTGGCGCACCGCAGGTTATGGTCAAAGCATCGGACGTACGCCCTGCCATGTCGAGCGATCCAGAAGATCTAGAGCGCGGTTTCCTGACGGTCATTGGCCGCAATAAGGTTATGGTCAGCGCGGAACAGGCAGAAGCTGATGATATCGGACGACTTGAGGATGCGCTCCCAGGCATGAAACGCGGAGCGCGCCCGCCTGAGACAGCCTAAGCGCCAGGCGATGAGATTGGGGAAGGACGACCGAAATGACAGGCATAACCGGTGTCATGTTCGCGGTGAAAGCGGCGTTCAGTATTTTAGAGACAGCGAAAAACATCGCCGCGGCCCGCGCCAGCCGGTTTGATTTCGACCTTGTCTTCGCCCCCCTGCCCGCTGGCAATCCACTGGAAGTCGCGCGGCAGCAACTCTCAAAAAGCGAAAATTGGGGACCCGGCAGTCAACATATTCATATCCTGAACAATTTTTCCGATTGCATATTGGATCAAGGCGACTTCGGACGTTTTATCGACCCGGAAGCACCGCATGAGCGCCAGAAGCAGCTCTGCATGGTCTTGAGCGAGACGTTCAGTTCCAGCGTCACGGAAGAGGATTTGGAAGAATTCCAATCGGTCGATCGCTTGCATCAATGGGTTGATAATGATGCGGGCCGACGTGATCGCGCTTGGCTCATCTTACGGATGAGTGGGCTGGCGCTTGATTTTATCAGCTCGCATACACACCGATTGGGATTGCGCGGCCAGGCTCAGACGATTGTTGGCGCCATCTCAGATAGGCTCGCCGCCCATATCGAACGTAACCAATCCACCATTATCGAAACCGCTTTCACAAAGGGTGCGGGGGCGCGCATCGCTGAAGCCTTGCTGACAACCAGCCTGGAGATTGCAGAGACTCGTCCTGAATTGTTTTCGGATAAGGCGTCCGTACAAGCCCTCGTCCGCTCCGCCATCAGCCCCTTCCGCGAACTAAACGCGGAGAATGTCGGATTGGATTTGAATGCGACGCAGCGTCTGATGAAAATCCGCCAAGTGCTTCGCGGCCCCGTGGCGACGGGCGTCATTCAAACTGTCTACGAGCATCGCCGCGATATTTTTGATGGGGATTATCCGGAAAAAGAAAGTGCCGCTGGCATTGTCACCGATGCTCTGTTTGAGGGACTGGTCGCGGAGACCGTCTCTGGCGGACTCGCAAAAGTGTTCACGCCGGGCTTTTTCGTGCGCACCTATCCCAGTGTTTTAAGGGCGGTCTCCGCCTCGCCAGAGGCTTTCGTGCGCGGCACCGGCCAGCATGTCGCGCTGGGCCGGGAATTCTTATCCGGCTTGGTCGACTCATTGGCGACGATGGAATCGCGCCCGCAATTCGCGCAGGCCATATTCGAGATGGGCATGGAGATGACCCGCCGCCACGCGCGAATCTATATCGTTGACGAAGCCCGCAGCGCCCTAAGCGCTGAAATGGCGGAACGATTGGAGAGCGCCGATTCACCTTGGGCTTTGATGCAGATCAAAATTCTCAGCCATATTGCTGATGGCATGATCTCTCATTTCGAAGCGAAAGGTCTTGATCCATCCATCTTATCGCGCCCGACCGAACAGGCATTCATCCTCGATATGGTCGGCTTGGTTGCGGAACAAGTTGCTGAAACGCCGGGCATGATCTTGGGCAATGACGTGAATCCCGAAGTGGTCAATATCGCCCGAGGCGTCGCAGCATTCATCGCCAATGAGCATGCCAGCTTAATCAGCCGCGCGGATTGGCAGCGTGTCTCTGCCCACGCCATTTCCCTGGCCCTAGCCAATCCTGAAACGCTCTTCAGCTTGGATGCGAGTGACCCAGAAGATGCCCTGGTCGTTGCCTTAGTCCAGCGTGTGCTGAGCAGCGCACAAGCCAACCTCACGGCACAAGCCGATGGCGCGACGCCGCTGAACCGCAAGTCCGGACAGATCCTTTTCGGGCGGACGCTCGCGGATGCGCTGATGACGACACTCGACATGGCAACATCGCATGCCAGGCAGCTGGCAACCGAGTCCGGACAGAGCGCGTTGACGCAGTTTATCGAACAACTCAATCAGTTGGCCATGACGCAAGGGGCTGAGCAACTGTCTTCGCAAGACTGGATCTATGCCTTCCGCTGGTTCTTGAGCGATGTCATTTCAACCGGACAAGCCAACATCCCGTCTGAGACCATATTACTGGCCGTCGAAGCCATGCGCAAAGGCCGGGCTTTAGAGTCCAGTAAAGCCGACGACCCGTTCGCCTTCGACCATGTCCGAACACCGACCGGCGATCCGGAAGTCTATTATCAACCCGTCCCACCGCAAGGAGCCGAAGGATGACCCAAATATACCAAATCGCAATCGCCAGCGTTGGGCTCGCTTTTCTTTCGGGATGCGCGACACCAAAGACCGAGGGCCTCACGCCGGAACTTGCGGTCACGCAAATCAATGCGGTGAAAGCCGAAGCGTCTGATCCAGGGAGCGACGCCACGCGACTCGAGAAATTGAACAATTTGCTCAGCGTCGCCGAAACAGGGATCGCGGATTCCACGGCGGACCCGGCACTCAATCTCGCTTGGACTTTTGCCGCCATGACTGCCGCGGAGGCGCTAAAATCGATCCCCGGGCAATCCGATAGCGCCTTCGCCGAAGCGGCAGGAAAAACTCTGAATTATGCCGACAAAGCAAGCACCAGCTGCCTCAGCATGGGCAGCTCACGCATTGATAGCCGACAAGGCAATTTCTGCGGCATGGCACTCGCCGTGCGGCGCTTGAATGATAGTTCGTCTGCAGTGCAAGCCTTCACGACCGCCACCAATGCAGGAGATTGGGCCGGCAGCGTCGCCGCCTCGGAAGGCTTTGGCCAACAAGTCTCGACCAATTGGGCAGGCTATAATGAAGACGCCGCACAGCTTTCTCTATCAGAGCAGAACCAGACCCCGTTTAAGCGCATGGCGCTTCAGGAGGCTTGCGAACTTCAAATCGCACAAGGCGAAGCCGGCTTGCTGCGCAACCCATCCATGGAGGATGATGTGCGCGGTGCAAAGGACGCGTACTGGACAGCCATGGCCAGCGCCGCAACATTTCTCGGCATCAGCTCATCGGCAGAAGCCTGTGCCACAGATGCGGACAGTCGGTCCTGTAAGCGCGAAACAGAAATCAAACTGGCAGAGACCTGTCAGGCACTTTAGCGCCTCTACGGCAAGCTTGCGCCATCAGTGGTCTTCTGAAAACAATACAGAATGCAAGATCGCTTGAGACGTCTTCCGAAAGTACAATCTGTGCTCGACTCTGAAGGGGCCGCGGGTCTCATCGCGGCTTATGGTTATGATGACGTCGCGAATGCGGTGCGCGCGCAAGTCCAAGAGATGCGCGATCAAATCCTGTCAGCATCTGCGACCGATGATGCTGAAGTCTCCATCGATGCAATGCTGACGCAAGCCGAGGGTAATTTAGCCAACGCACGTGTCGCCACATTACGCCCGGTCATCAATGCGACTGGAATTATCATCCATACCAATCTTGGCCGCGCACGTTTGGCGCCAGAAGCGATCGACGCAATGCAAGAGGTTGCGCTCAACTATTCGACGCTTGAATTGGACATTGAGACGGGGAAGCGCGGCTCACGACACGCCCATGTCGAAGACCTTATTTGCCAGCTCACAGGCGCAGAAGCGGCGATCGTGGTGAACAATTGCGCAGCGGCGATTCTGACCAGCCTGACCGCTTTAGGCGCAGGCAAACCGATCATCGCCTCGCGGGGTGAAATGGTCGAAATTGGTGGCTCATTCCGTATGCCGGACGTGATTGCGCAAAGCGGATGTGTGCTGCACGAAGTTGGGACGACAAATAAAACGCACTTGCGCGACTATGAAACAGCGATCCGCGAAGACACCGCGCTGCTCCTTAAAAGTCACACAAGCAATTATGCGGTTGTCGGCTTCGCCTCCGCGCCAAAGCGCAAAGCGCTTGCCGACTTGGCCCATAAGAATGAAACATTGCTGGTCGAAGACCTGGGCAGTGGCGTTTTAGTCGACCTTTCCCCCTATGGGCTTCCGAACGAACCCATTATCCGCGATGTTCTGTCTGAAGGCGTCAATCTTGTAACCTTCTCCGGAGACAAGCTTTTGGGTGGCCCACAAGCTGGGATCATTGCGGGTCGCCGCGACTGCGTTGATCAGATCAGAGCGCATCCCATGGCAAGGGCTGTACGGATCGATAAGCTCTCTCTGGCAGCCCTGCACGCCACGCTGGATCTCTACCGCGCGCCAAACAATCCGTTTGAGCGCATTCCAGTATTACAGGCTTTGGCGGAACCCATTGACTGCGTCCACGCCCGCGCGACTTTGCTCAGCGCGCGACTGTCCACGCACGATGTCATCAAGACCTCTATCCTCCAAACCGCGGCCCGCGCGGGTGGTGGCGCCTTGCCACAACAGGACTTGCCCAGCTTTGCCGTCGCATTGGCCATGGACGGCGTCTCGCCCGATCAGATCGCGCGGCGTCTCCGCAGCGCGGCTGTGCCGGTTCTGGGCCGGATCTCGAATGACCAATTCTTACTGGATATGCGCGCTATCACGAACGCGGATATGGACACATTGTCTGACTCTGTCACGACCACACTGACAGCATGAAGCACACGACGCTCGCCGTGATGGGTCATGTCGATCATGGCAAAACCAGCCTGGTCAAAGCACTGACAGGAATCGAAACAGACACGCTGAAAGAGGAAAAAGCGCGTGGCCTGTCGATCCGCCTCGGCTTCGCCCATTCGCGCGGCGATGAGCAATGTATCCATTTGATCGATACGCCCGGCCATGCCGACTTCATTCGAATGACCGCATCTGGTGTCAGCGGCGCCCAATCGGTTTTGCTTGTCGTCAGTGCGGTGGATGGGATCCAACCGCAAACCCGCGAGCATCTCAAACTGGCGCATCTATTTGGCGTCCGATCCGTCTTGGTCGCGCTGACCAAATCGGACCTTGCAGATGCAGAGACGACCGCGCGCACGCGCGAGGCCATTGGGGCTTTGCTCGAAGCGCTGAACCTCGATTGCGTTGAGCAATTGGTCTGCTCCAGCACCACAGGACAAGGTATTGAAGCTCTCCGCCTTCGCTTGCTCCGTTTCTCCGCCCAGGGCAGACAAGCACCCGATTTAAAAGGTGTTTTTCTACCCATAGATCGGGTCTTTTCGGCCCCTGGCGCCGGTACGATCGTCACTGGCACACTGCTTGGACACGCCTTGCAGGTCGAAGATACGGTCACGATCGGTCCGAACCACAAGCAGGCGCGCATACGGAATTTGCAGCTCGGCGGACTGTCGCAAGAAAGCGCTCCGCCGGGGGCTCGGGTGGCGGTAAATCTGCGGGATGTCGACCGCGAGGAGATTGCGCGCGGCGATGTGCTGACCATG
>JABSQA010000005.1:17891-42796 GCA_013213825.1 Henriciella sp. | reverse complement strand
CGGGCGTGTTTGCATCCAGTCACCGATTGGATGTCGTGCTTTCAAAAAACTCCGCACTCAGACATATGGATCATGTCGTCTTATTATTGGGGACGGCACATGCGGCGGCGCGCATTCGTTTGTACCCGCGCACCGATGACCAAGACCAATTTGCTCAGCTGGAAATCACATCCCCACTCACCGCGTATCCAGGTCAGAGATTTGTGCTACGCCGACCCGCAAGCGGCGAGACGGTGACAGGGGGCATTGTTTTAGACCCAAACGCGTCAATCATCACAAGAAACAAACCCGCGCATGTGGCGCTTTTAAATGCCATTCATTCTGGCAGGCTGCATGGGATTGCCCACGCTTTAGCGGATCGCGATAAGGGCATTGTCGACCTGTCACTCTTGCGACGGCTGAGCGATGCGGCCCCGTTGTCGGAGAACGCAGAATTTGAGACGACAAAAACAGGGCAGCTTGTCCGATGCGCCGAAGCGCAGGCGCTAGCCACCGCATTAATCGCATATCTCCAAGCCCAACACGCTGCCCGTCCGATCGCCCCGTATATACCCTTCGCGCAGGTTCAAGCAGCGTTACGCCCTGCGCCCGAAACACTGTTTGAGCATGTGCTTGATCAACAACTCGCGGCGCTGAAAATTCGCCAAAAGCAGTCTGGCCTGGCGCTCACACAACACGATCCCATGGCGGTAATGAGCCTTGACCAGCGCACCGCCTATGAGGCGCTTGATGCGCGTCTGTCTGATATGGCGGCGCAGCCCGTCGCGCTTTTTGAAGCGCCCACGCAAGAGGATGAGGATTTCATCGCCCTGCTAATCGCGCAGGGTCGCGCTGTTTCACTTTACAATCACAGCCTCAAACAAAGCCTGCTCCTCCATCGCGATGCGATCGAGAATGCTCGCGAACGACTGCAAGACGCATTCGCCAATGGCGCCCCTTTCACGACAAGCGACGCCCGCATTGTCTTGAACACCAATCGAAAGACGATTGTACCTTTGCTCGAATATTTCGACACGCTCGGTCTGACGGTTCGATCGGGTGATAAACGCGCTTTTGTGATTTAGCGGTTGGCAGGCTTGCCCCGCGTCGCGCCAGCGCTACACCTAAGCTCCAAATGGAGGTGTCCGTAGTCTGGTGGCTTCCCTGGTCTTCAAAACCAGCGACACGTCGTAACCGGCGTGTGGTGGGTTCGATTCCCATCCACCTCCGCCATTTGACCTGACGCGGGGCCAGACATGGACAAGCGTTGGAATCTCCGCAAACATCCTTCCATAAGAGCGAGGCTGAGATGGCGACCTTACCCAATTTCGAACTGAACGCTTTAGACGGGCAATCCCAGGCCTTTCCCTCGACGAAGCCGACCTTGCTTTATTTTGCCAAGGAGGATTGCGAGACCTGCAACCTGGCCGCACCGGTCTTAGAAGCGCTACACAAAGCCCATGGCGCAGAGGCCAATATATGGATGATCAGCCAATCTGCGGATGGCAGTTTGATCCTTCGAGATCGGCACGGCCTAACACTTCCCATACTCGACGATTCAAACCTCAAGACCTCTTTTGTGTATGACTTCAATATCGTTCCAGCGATCTATTGGTGCCCCACGGGCGAGACTGCGGAAACGCATTTTGAGGGCTTCGTAAAGTCGGAATGGCAAGGCTTAGACAAAGCCATGGCGGGCGCACTGAAAACGCAGAGCGCCGCGCTGGATTGGGATACATTGCCAGATTGGCGCCCAGGCTGCGGGTCGAAACATCTTGATCCAGACGTGCATGATCGTCTGAAAGCCGAGGCTGATGATAGTCCTATAAGGGCCCGGAAAATCGAAGTTGCGAGCGCTGATGACGTGGCCGAATTCATGTTTGACCAAGGGTTTTCGGATGGTCTTCCACTGGTGCCGCCGACCCCAGAACGGGTTATGCGAATGTTGTCCGGCACGCGGCGGTCGCCCCAAGAGGTGGTTGCACAAATGCCGCCCAATATGGGCGATGCGACGATTGAGAAGATCGCCATCAACGCTGTGATGGCCGGCTGTAAGCCTGAATATCTCCCCGTGGTCATCGCCGCGATAGAGGCCATGTGCACGGATGAATTTAACATACATGGCGTCATGGCGACGACCATGGGGGCGTCGCCGGTCATGGTCGTCAACGGTCCAATCCGTGACCGGATCGGAATGAATAGCGGCTTGATGGCGCTCGGCACGGGCAATCGTGCGAATGCCACGATTGGCCGGGCGGTTCGGCTCGCAGTGCGAAACATTGGTGGTTCGAAACCCGGGGGTACCGATCGCTCAACCTTGGGCAATCCTATGAAATTCTCGATGTGCTTCGCCGAGCGCGAGGACCGGTCCCCTTGGACGCCGCTACACGTCGAGCGCGGTTTCAAATCAGACGACTCGGTTGTCACCCTGTTCGCCATGACATCTGGTCCGGTGCATATTGTTGATCAAGAATCGCGCGCGCCGGATGAGATTGCGGGGACGCTCGGACTCGGCTTGGAATCGGTATTTTTGCCAAAATATCATATGATGCCGGTGGACACGCTTTTGGTTGTCTGCCCTGAACACATCGACACGCTCATGCGCGATGGCCTGTACGAAAAAGACAAGTTACGGGCGCGCATCCAAGAAGTGACGACCCGTCCGCTTAGAGACATGGTCGCCAATGAGGTTTCAGGCGCGGGCATGACGCGCGCCGCCGCGGCGAAGCTTGGCGAAGAGCAATTGAACAATCCCGTCCCGAAATTTGCCAAGCCGGATCATATCCATATTGTGGTCGCAGGCTCAGATGCTGGCAAATTCTCCAGCGCTTATCATGGCTGGGTCACTGGACCGATGGGATCGCAATCGGTCTCGCGCAAGATAGAAGAGGTGTAGCAAAAGGAGGATGAATGACAGTAATTCTCGATCCAACTGACGAAACCGTCCCAGTGAGCCGGCAAATTACGCCGCGCTCGGGTCAGGTCTCAGGGGTGGTCGGTTTGATGGATATTCGCAAACCACGCGGTGACGTTCTGCTCGATGAGCTCGAACGATTGCTGACGGAGCGGATGCCAGAGATTGAAGTTCGGCGCTATGCCAAACCAACTTTCACCAAACCTTGCCCTGATGATTTGCGGGCGCAGATGAAAGCGGAATGCGATTTCGTTGTCGAAGGATTGGCGGACTGAGGGTCTTGTACGACGTGCAGTATGCACGACACAGTCTGGTTTGAAATCCAGGGCCTCCCAGCCGTAACCATTGCTTCGAGCGAGTTTCACAATGCCGCGGTCACCCAACGCGACGCGTTAGGCATGAGCGATGCGCGCTTTGTGCTTGTTGATCATCCGATCCAAGATGCGACGGATGACGAAATGCGCGCCAAAGCTGCAGCCGTCTATGACCAAGTGGTGGGATCACTCACAAACTAGTCACCGCGCTTGTCGGAACGGATCAGCCCGGTCATATGATCGGGCTGATTGCATTTTATAGGATGGATAAATGGATGCGCACCCAGAGTGAGAGAGCCGCGACGTGTCGATGATCTCGACCATCCCAATCACACGCGACTTAGTCTTGCTGGGCGGTGGGCATACGCATGCGCTGGTCTTACGCAAATGGGCGATGAAACCCCTGCCTGGCGTGCAAGTCACCTTGGTCAATCCAGATGTGAAAGCGCCTTATACGGGGATGTTACCAGGCTTTGTCGCCGGGCATTATCAGCGCAAAGATCTCGATATTGATCTCGTCCGATTGGCCCGCGCCGCCGGCGCCCGCTTAATCGTTGACCGCGCTATTGGTTTGGACCCGGTTGCACAGACCGTGCAATTGGCCGATCGGCCTG
Organism: Henriciella sp.; assembly: GCA_013213825.1. Lineage (GTDB taxonomy): Bacteria > Pseudomonadota > Alphaproteobacteria > Caulobacterales > Hyphomonadaceae > Henriciella. The sequence goes on along the minus strand of JABSQA010000005.1, from coordinate 38,975 downwards.
ACATTGCCTTCGACATCCTATCCATCGATATTGGCATTTCATCGCGCATTCCGAACTCAGATGGACCTAGCGCCAACATCATTCCGGCAAAACCGCTCGGTCCATTCGCCGACGCCTGGGACGCTCTTATTGATCGCGTCTCTCTGGAAAAGCGTGCGGCAAATATCTCGATCATCGGGGCGGGTGTTGCCGGCGTCGAATTGGCCCTCGCTATGGCGCACCGGCTGCGCAGCCTTGAGCTACCCGCCGCAAGGATCGAATTGATTGAAGCGACCAGCCAACCGATGCGAGAGCTTAATAGCGGGGTGCGGCGCAATCTGATCGCGGCATTGGTGCGTGAGGGAATCGCGCTGATCACCGATGCCAGCATGGACAAAATTGATCCCGGTTCTGACTTCATTGTCAGCACAGCTGGCGCTAGCCCTCACGCTTGGTTGGCGGACACTTCACTTGCTTTGGAAGACGGCTTCATCTGCGTCGACAAACATCTCCAGTCGCTGAATACGCCCGGCATATTCGCCGCCGGAGATTGCGCCCATCTCACGCACGCCCCGCGCCCAAAAGCTGGCGTCTTCGCGGTGCGCCAAGCGCCCGTCTTGTTCGACAATCTTCGCACCGCGCTCTCAACCGGCAAGTATCGCGCCTATCATCCGCAGCAAGCCTATCTGAAATTGATCTCCAAGGGCGATCAATCGGCGCTCACAGATAAATGGGGTATTGGACTGTCCGGGAAATGGGTTTGGAGATGGAAGGACCGGATCGACCGGGCCTTCATGACACAGTTCACCGAGCCCGTTGCGATGCCAGCCCCCGATTTACCACAGCAGGTTGCGCAAGGCGTCATTGCCGAAGTCGAGCGCCAAAAAAATGCCTGTGGGGGGTGCGGCGCAAAAGTCTCTCAGGATATGCTCTCAGAAGGTTTACGCCCCACCGCAGACGAAACGTCCCAGGGCCGGTTCGAAGATGCGGCGATCGTTCAAACGAACAATGGATATGACGTTTTTTCCACCGACCATTTGCGCGCCTTCAATGCCGACCCCTACGTCTTAGCCAAAGTCGCCGCGATCCACGCATTAGGGGATATCTGGGCGATGGGCGCTGTTCCGAAAATGGTATTGGCGCAGATTATTTTACCGCCATTGGTACCCGACAAACAAAGCGCGATGCTGACCGAAATCATGCAAGGCGCCCGAGACGTTTTCGACGCGTGCGGCGTGACCATTTCGGGAGGACATACCAGTAGCGGCGCAGAACTGACGATTGGGTTTTCGATCTCCGGCAGCACATCCAAACCTCCACTGACTCATATCGGCGCAAGGCCGGGTGATGTCTTGGTCCTCACCAAACCGATTGGCACGGGCGTGATCCTCGCGGCAGAAATGCAGCAAAGACTTGATGGCGATGATTATCAGGCCGCACTGTCCAGCATGTGCCGGTTGCAACAAGACACGTCGCGTCGACTGTCGGAAGTCGCATCAACCATGACAGACGTCACCGGGTTCGGTCTGGCCGGCCATTTGTTGAATATCCTCGACGCATCGAAGGTTGGCAGCCGTTTGAGCCTGGACAAACTCCCCTTTCTTCCCGGGGCGATCGAAGCCAGTGAGAATGGCATTCGATCCACCTTGTATCCCGCGAATGCGAGATTACGCGATCGCGTGCAGGGCAAGGAGGATGCTCGACTAGATTTGCTGTTCGATCCGCAAACCTGCGGTGGCATGTTGGCGACAATTCCCGCGGAAAAATGGGGACGCTACCAGGCCGATTTCCAAGCTTCCAATGACTCGATTTGGCAGATTGGAACCATCATAGAGGGTCCAGCCAAAATTCGAGTTGCATAGATTAGAGTGCGCCAGAATCTGGTGAATCAAGCCGCTAACGCAACCGTGAAGTGAACGTCATTGGTCAAGCGAGCGAACATCCTATATTGGAAAATATGAACCTCGTTCAGATAAAAAAAGACTAAGGGGAGTTCAGAGTTGAAGGGGATGTTGGCTCGAAATCCTATCGAGGCTTCTTATGGGCCCGAATCCACAGCGAACGAAAACGCGGGAATTCCAGACGCTGGCCTGATTCAGATCGGTGATAGCGAGATCGCGCTCCGGGTATTAATCCATCGCGAAACGATCGTGAATAAACGCCCCTTAGTGATTGTGAACTCAGTCGATTACCCGATTGCCCCATCACACCATTTTCGCGAGAAAATGTGGCAAGCCGGGTATCAAGTCATTTTCGTCGAACGTCCCGGCTTTGGCAGTTCAAAACCTTTGCCACGGGTGCTTCTGGAAGACGCTCAGATCAAGTCTGGTGCGACCGTCGCCGCAGAAGCGGCGGTTCTGCTCATGCTGCTCAGGCAGTTGGAATTGAGGCAGATTGTTTTGCTCGGCATGGGCAGCGCGAATCCCGTTTGCTATCGCTTAGCCCGACTGAGCAATGATATCGAATTGTCGATATTTTCAAATGCCATGTTCAATCAGAATATTTGGGGCGTATTTCGACCCAATTGGTTCCAAGGCATGTTGCGGCAAACGGTGGTCTCAACCGCAGGGCTCAAATTTGCAAGCTATGGTGTGAAGCATCAATTGAAGAAAGCCCCGCTGAAATTCTATCGCGACGTCTTGCAGAAAAGCCCAGGCGATTTGCGCTATTTAGAAGACAATAAAGAAGACTTTGTCCTGGCCGGTCAGATGATCCGCAATATCGATACGGCCACGCTGAACTACGATTTGAAGATGTCACTTGGACATGATGAGCGCCTGCGTGATGGCTTCTTTGACGGACTGAATGCGGTGGTCTTTTCAGGTCTCGAAACAACGGACCTCTGGCAAAGCCAATTGGCTTTAGAGGCGGAGCGGTTATCACTGCCCTTGGTCTACGCGCCAAGCGGAGATCTCTACGCGCCCTATGCATCGCCCGATATTTTGCTGTCTACGATCGACAAGCATTCGTCTATCGGGGGACAAACGGCACGGCAAAGCGCTTAAGCGAATGTCGCGGCGCGCCTTCTGTGCTCGCAATTAGCCTGCTGACCGAGCGCCTTTGTGCAAGACAGACGCATCGACAAAGTCAGATCCTGCCACACCAGTTACATGTTTCGCCGTTGTGACGGGAGCATGCACCAAAGGCATTTCCTCATTGGCAACGCGGAGCCCAACAACCTTGGCTTGCTGCTGAGATTCGAGCAGCAATAACCAGTTGCAGATCGGAGCAATCACGGTGCGATAATGAAGCGTGTTTTGGATCGGACATTCAAGATCGGTCCAAACATCAAGTTGTGCCTGACGTTGCGCACGGGTGTCTTCAAGCTCCGATTCAACATCTCGGATTGAAGCCATCGCTTCTCGTGTGAGTTTGACCGCAACATAACGGCGCGCGTGCAAGGCTTGACGAGAGGTCCGGATTTCACCGAATTCGTTGCACAACCAGCTCGCCAATGCCTGAACTTGAACGCTACCCGCAAGCAATTCCTGAACGCCTGCAGCGGTGCCTTCATCGAGTCGCAAGTAAGAGAACAAGTCAGCCAGGTTGTCACTCTCCAACCAGGATTGGATCGCTTCTTCCAGATACTCGCTCGCCTTGTGATAATCTTGGCCAAGTTGCAGCGGAAGCTGTGGCAGCATTTCTGGCTCAAAGCTAAACGCCTGGCGCAAACGATAGCTGACATCGCTTAATTGTGTACGTTGATAGAGCGTATCGCTGCTTTCAAACAGGCGCTCATTTATTGCGGAAACGACAGCTTCTGCCGCATTCGAGCGAAACATTGCGTTCCCGGCAAATCGCTTGCCCATCATAAATTCCACGCTCATAGACCACTCCTAGTTTACGCGTCTCACGGGTATTGAGGAGCAAACATCGTGCCAAAAGAGAGTCTAAAAGCGGGAAAATTCGCTTTATTGGCGATTTTTTTGGGCGTCTCTTGGAAAACCTAGGCGGACCAGCGGACTTCGAAACGTCCGGATTCTTGCCAATGCTCGCCTGAAAGGGGCGTTGAGTAGAGCTTTAGCGAAATCTCATCCAGCGGAATCGTTTTACCGGTGATCGCATCCTTAGCGCCAATTAAGGTTAGCCCTTCAGCACTAATGCCATATTCGTCATTGGCCGCCTGCGGTAGCGAGCGCTTGAACCGAACGTCGACCATGACCTGCTTTCCGGATTTCAAAACCAGCTTGTAAACGCGCTCAGGCAGCATGTGATTGAGGAAGCGCGTGCGTCCGACAAAACTGTCAGTCAGCATACGAGTTTCGCCTTCCAGCTCACCCGCTTGCAGAATGACATCGCGCTCTGTCAAAGGCTTCAAGCCGCCAGAAATACGACCCCAATGGTTTTGCAGACGATATTCGTCATCAACAAAACTGCGAATGCGCCAGCCGGGAACCATGCCCGATTCAATCGCATTATAGACCACGGTCCCGAGCGCAGTGACCAATTTGGCGTCCTCAATGACACCTTCTTCAGAGATTGGCATCCATTCACCCGCAAAATAACCTTTGGCGGTGATGATCCGAGCCGGATCTAATGGCAGCTTTTCGGACAGGATCCGCTTGGCTTGCGGCAATTCAGACGGTTTACCGGTCAAAATCACCAAGTCGCAATCAAACAGTCCAGCATAGCGTGCATGCGTCTCAGCGATGTGCGTGAACCATTCATTAATGACCTTCTCAACCTTGGTCATTTCGATCTCGAGCTTCTCAATCGGATTGATAATGTCCTTGGTCAGGCCTTCTTTGTGACCGAGGCTGTTGAGCACATCGATTTGCTTCAAAGCGGCGCCAGATTCGGCAAGATCCAAGACAATCTCGCTGTCGCCGCGCGACACGCTTCGCAGGATTTGCAAAGCGATCGGAATGAAGACTGTACGGGTGCAAACCAGACGCTGTTGGCGTTCGCTTTCGCGTTTGATTTGACGCAGGAAGAATTGCTCAAACTTCTCGCGATCATCGGCGTTGGCGGCAAATGGTTCGCCCAATTTCGGCAGCAAAACGCGCTCGATTATGTCTTTGGCTAAACGGTCGCCAGCAATGGTCGTGGAGTCTTTGAACAAGAGCTTGCAGACCAAATCGACGCCTGCGCCCGGCAATTTGTCGGAATATTCGATCACAGATGTATCGGTTGTGCCGCCACCGATATCCAAGGTCATGACACGGACACGGGCATCGGTCCCTTTGCCACGGCCCATGAGCTCGATCCAGTTTTCGCCGGTATCGCCCATATGGTGGATTTCGGAGAATACGACCGCCAATTGCGGTGCCACAGCCTCGTCCAAAGCCAAGCGGATCTCGGGCGCACGACCCTCTTGCTTGATCTTGCTTGGGTCTTCAAAGCGGCTCAACAGGAAGATATCGCGCGCAATCTCCCACTTTTCGCGGAAAATCTCGATCTCATCCTTCGTCCATCCGGCGGGATAGCTGAGCAGAATATCGCCGAGTTCACGACGCAGATACATTTGGTTGCCTTTGCGCCAGGCCTCAGACTGGATTTGCGCTTGCGCTTGCTCGAGGATCGACAAAGCCACCCAAATCAAGCTGTCGGCGCGAGAATGGTTGGCGCGACGATCGATTTCGGCACTGAGTTCAGCGTCACGATGTGCCAGTGACCATTTCGTCGTACCATTTGGAAGGAATCTGAAGATCGGGCCTTTCAACGGCACCAAGGACGCCACATCATCTTCGGACCGGCGCCACGGTTGCACTTGCATGGTCCAATGTGTTTGGCCATTGGCGCCCAAAGGGGCGTCATCCCAGACATACATTTTCGGCGAAGACAGGAAGGACATGCCACCGCCTTCGGTTTCAATATTGCTCAAGGCCTGCCGGGCGGCATAGCCGATCGCGGCTGGCGAAACATTGGCGAATTGATGCGAAGATTGGAACACTTCACGATCACGATCGCGCCGCGCTGTATTGGCAATGCGTTCAAATAAAGAGCGCTTCTGGAAAGTCGGATTCACCGCTTGCGACAGTTTACGCGTTGGTTCGGGTTTGAACACGCCCTCAACCAGCGCGAACCAACTATCGGGAATGGCGTCATCCAGGTCTAAGGCGTCCATGTCCAACGAATCCAGATCAGTGCCTGGACGCGGGAAGACAATTGGCCGACACGCCGACGACAGACCATTCTCAATGCCGGATTGCTCGAGCGCCAAAACCACGGTGCGCGAATTGCCGAAATCGACAACCAAATTGACCTTCACCGCATCGCCCGCTTCTTCCAGCAGGTTCACGTTCAGGATCAATTCGCCATAATTTTTGCTGAGCGAGAATTCTTTATGGATCTTCAGGTTCAGATGATCCGGTAATTCACGAACCGAACTCGCAATGTATGGATTGAAGTTCAAAGTCGAGCCCGGCGTAGAATCGTCTCCATCGACATCGTCGATCACGGCGGGCTTGGTCTTCGACCCCGCACTATCCGTCGCCAAAGCATCCGCGACCGTATAGCCCCGCGTGCTTTTTCCGACGGTTAAGTCAATCGCGACCCAGAATCCATTTTGCGTGGTTTGATCCCCTTCAGGGGTCAGAGCCGTTTTGGTCCCGAACCGCCCTTTCAACCAGGGTTTGGCGACTGGCGAACGCCAATCGGATTCCTCAATCTGCCCTTCGAGCGGATAAAAGACTGTATACCAACCAGAATCTGGAAACGCATTGATCGTATTTTTCATCGGAATCCCACGCAATGACCCAAGCGTCTTTCGTCTCAGATTAAGATTGAAATCGCGTAAAACTTGAGGATTCAATTTCAATCAAATTGCCAGGATAAGCGGGGTCTGTATTATCACAGTTTAAGACGCGGATGAGACTGAATAGTAATCATGAAGACCAGAATCGCCATTCTTGGCGGCGGAATCAGCGCCCTGGCTGCGGCCTATGAGTTAAAACGCTTAGATTCGAACCATTCGCTCGACATTACGATCTATCAAATGGGATGGCGGCTTGGCGGAAAGTGCGCGTCGAGCCGCAATGACCGACCAGGCATGGGCTATCGCAATGAGGAGCATGGCCTGCACGTTTTAGGCGGCTGGTATCACAATACATTCGAAATGCTGCGCCGGGTTTATGGCGATTGGAACCAGATCCCTGGGGTCGATGCGCAACCGATAGGGACGGCCTTTCTTCCTATGAATGGCGCGGTCCTATTCGACGAAAAGCTGTTCTTAGGGTTCAAATATGGCTGGCGAAAGATCGCTGTGCGTTTTCCTGACCCGGTCGGCGAACCTGGCCTCGATATCCCGGACATGTCGATCGCGCGCATGCTGAAAGTCCTGGCGCGCTGGGTTCAGGAATTATTGGAGAACGCGTTCAGCGGGCTCAGCCTGGTCGGACTCGGGATGCGGTTTCTGCGCCATTGGTTCGACATTTCTGATGTGGTCAAATTCCTCGACAATGAAGTCTATGCCACCGTCTCGGACGAGGGATGCAAGCGGCCGCCAATTGCCTCGGCGATCGTGCAACGCAGATCAGCCAAGAATGCGAGTCCCTGCTCCATAATATCTCCGAAGAGGATGCTCAGGCCTGGTACGAGTCCGAGCACGAGAATAATCCGTCCGTGGCGGATCTCGTCACGGCGGGATTGGTCGGTGCCTATGTTTTGAAAGGCATGCTCTCGGATCGGTTGATCACACGGGGTTTCGACGCCATCAATTCAGAGGACGCGACCGAATGGATGCGCCGGCATGGTGCCCCAAACTTTGTCGTCAAATCCCCGTTTGTCGAACTCGGCTATCATTATGCCTTTAGCTATATTGATGGCGATCCGAACCAGCCCAATATGGCCGCTGGCGCCGCCTTGCGCGGCTATATGCGAATGTTCTTCAGCCAAGTCGGGAGCTTCTTCTATCACTTCCAGGGCGGCATGGGCGATGTCATCATCAAGCCTTTCTATGATGTCTTAAAAGCCCAAGGCGTTAAGTTCGAATTCTTCACTCAAATCACCCGCTTAGATCTAGACCCCACCCAGTCCCAAATCGCCAAAGTGCAGATTCGGCGGCAAGCAAAAATCAAAGCCGGACAAGCCGCCTATGATCCCTTGATCGAAACACCGCAAGGCTTGCGCACCTGGCCGGTCGGCCCGCTTATGGATCAAATTGAATTGGCGCCGGGACAGACGAAATTTCCCGATGATTTCGAGAACCCATTCGATATGGATGAGGGCGACCCGATCGAGGAGTTAAGCGCGGGAGATGATTTCGACATCGCAATTCTCGCCATCCCCGGCACAGCCTTAGGAGATATCTGTCAGCCGCTAAAAGACGCTGATCCAGCCTGGGGGCGGTGCCTCGCAGCCATGTCGTCCTGCCCGACTGTTTCCGCGCAATTGTGGACAGCGGAAACGCCGGATGAACTCGGTTGGGGAAAGATGCCACACATTTCGACGGGGCATGTTTTACCGCTCAGCACTTGGAGCGACATGACCCATCTTTTGAAGATGGAAGAGCCATCAAATTATCGAGGGCATCATCTCCTCTGCGGGCCCTATCCGATCACGGACGAAGCACCACGAGACACCAGTCTGAAATGGCTCAAGAAGCATTTTAAAGACGTGTTGCCGAAATGGCGCCTCAAGACGCAAGACGTCAGCGCGAGAGCTTTATATGCGCGTCTCAATCATAAGCCGAGTGAGCTCTATATTTTTGGCGCGGCGGGTACGTTTGACGATCGTCTGCGTACAGATGAAAGTGGATTCTCCAACCTTTTCCTATGCGGAGACTGGGTCCGCAATGGCACCGATCTTGGCTGGGTGGAAGGCGCTGTGACCACAGCTCGGCAATGCGCACGTGCCATTACCGGCGTCTCTATTCGCGTCTATGGAGAGACCGATTTTGGCTGATAGTTTGCCCATCATACAGGCGCCAATTTCGCCCCTTTCGGCAACGCAGATCTCCGGCACCGTCTATGTTATTGATTTGGTCGGATTCACAGCTCTGACCCAATCCCAGATCGCAGCTGACCCGCGAGCAGGCACCGAACGCGTGTCACAAATGATTACCGACTTATTTGGTCGCTTAATGTCCGCTCTGGCAGACCGCGACATTCGCTATGGCGGCTTCGCCGGGGACGCATTGATTGCTTATCAATCGTTCCAAAGCGCACCCTTGGCAGCGGGGGAATTACAGACGCTGGCCGCGAATATTTGTCATCAAACCTCGCCCGCACTTTCCTGCCGCACGGCGCAAGCTGAGGGCGAATTCTGGGTTGGTACGCTCGATTTAGATGGCGATGCGCGTCCTTTCGTTTGGGGTACGGCGATCGGAAAAGCATTTGCGTCCCTGACGCGAGATCATGCGGACGAAGACGCACCTCGGGAAAACTTAGCCGACATTCCGAAAGCCCCAAAAGCAGCGCTGGCCACGGCATCCGTTGCGGACCGTTGGACAATTGTCATCCGGGCTTTGTCGAGTGTGGCCTGCCAAGATGCGCGTCCCGAACAATTGCAACATCTCATTTCGCGCGCGCATGAGATTTGCGCCGCGCACGCTGCGGAGATCGATAATGTCGTTCAAGACGAGAAAGGCCTTTTGGTCATCATCACCCTTCCCCCCAGTCAGGCGCTGCAGACAACCGATCGCGATGCCTTGCTCAAAACCCTAACCACGGGACGGGCGCCCTTGGTCCGTGCGGGAGAGGCTGAGTCGGGGCATGGCACCGTGTTTCGCTACCGCCCGCAAATTGGCGATCAAACTGTCATCATCACAATTGGGCAGTCGATCAATCAAGCGGCAAAAAAAGTGGCGACTCCTGCCCCAAACGCAAACGCGAATTTGATCGCCCCCGCCGCAAATCTCAGCCCATCGCATGCCCCATCATTCGCCCTGATCGGCAGGGATACTGAACGCCAACATTTGCAAGCCGCTTATCACAGCTCGCGTACAAAGCCGCATACTGCCATCGTCATCGGTCCAGCGGGTATCGGCAAGACCAGGCTCTTACAAAATCTCTGCGCTGAAACGGGCGGCGAGAGCGTCACCGCGGAAGTGACACCTGGCAGCCGGCATGTGCCATTCGGCAGCGCACAAGATTTGGCTGAAGCCTGCAATCTGCCCGCGAGCAGCGTCTTTGACACGGACGGGCAAGCTCAACTCACCCAGCGCCTCCCGCATCTTGTTATCGTGGAAAACTGGCAATGGTGCGATGATGACAGCAAGCGCCTCATTCGCCGGTTCCAAAACGAGCGCGAGCATGGATTGTTGCTCATCTCATCACGCACCGAGATCACAGACATTGAAGCGGACACGCGCTTGCAAATTGAGTCATTGAACGCGGCACGCTCAGATGAACTCATTGAACGGCTCGCGCCCAATCAATTCTCCACCGCGCTAAAACACTCTGTATACGATCTCACGGCTGGAACCCCCTTCTGGTTGGTCCAAGCCGCCTTGCACTATGCGGACCCGTCTCAGGCAACAAAGCACGACTCGAATTTGGCCGGTCTCGAGGGCTTGTTAAGTGCTCGGGCGCGCGGTTTGAGCCCACCTGCTGTGACCCTCTGGCGCCTACACTGTGCATGGCGCTGGCCCTTAAGCTTTGAACACGCCCAAGGCCTTCTTGATCGCTTCGATATCCACATCGATGACTCGCATTTGGCAGAACTCCAAAACCTCGGGTGGCTGATCGCTGATGATCAGGGCCATCGCCCGGCGCACGACATTCTTGCCGATTGGGGCGTCGCCGATTTGCCGGTATCCTTTGAACACGACTTGCACGCAACGATCGCACGTTCGGTCGCGCGCGCGAAAGGCTCTCCATCGCGGATCGCCAATCATTGGCAGAGCGCTGGGAAAGACCTCCGAGCGGCAGTCTGGTATGAACGCGCGGCGAAGGCCGCCGACCGGGCTGGCGCGCACGGTTTAACAGTTGTACATTTGGAGCAGGCTGAAGGGCTAGCGCGCGACGCGAAACGCCAAAACCCTATCCGCTATCTGGATCGACTCGCCCTCGCTGCGACAGCCAATTGGGGCGTTGGAAAATTGCGACGTGCCAAGCAATCGCTGATCCAGTTCGACAAAGTCGCGAGAACGATTGCCAATGACGCCGACAAGCGTGCCGCCTTACGACGCGCCGCGACCATCCAATCCGAAGTCGGTCAGTTTGCTGGCAACTCAAACATGATCCTGACCGGCATTTATCGTGGTTGGCGCAATAGCGACGCGGCGGAAGACGCTTACGAAATCAAAGCTCGTCGACAGGGCTTTGTTTATTACACCCTGGCGCTACTCAAATTACCCGTAAATGGCCGCTTCCAAACGCTCATCGAACAAGCTCATACGGCCGGCGAATATCGCAGCGAAGCCCTGATTGGCTGTGCCGCCGCGACGCTCAAAATCAAAAGCTGCGACTGGGGTGAGGCGGAGCGCATTCTAACCCAATGCCACCAAGCCATTGCGCAAACGGATGATCGGCAAATGCTCGGCGTTGTAGAATGCCTCCTCGGATTAAACGACTTGTTTCGAGGTCACCTATCAAACGCCCATGATTGGTTTGAGAAAGTCGCCAATATTGGCCGTGATCAAGACCACCACCTGTTCAAGGTTTGGGGTGCCTATGCGAAAGCCGAAGCACTGTTTTACGAAGGACAAGCGGCGGAGGCGAAAAGCTTAGCCGTGGAGGCTCGACAGCTTGCCAAAGGCCTGGGGGATCACCAATCCATCTGCATTATTGAAGGCCTTTTGGCGCAACTCCATATAGCAGAGGGCGCAAATGATCTCGCATTTCAACATGCCCGAAACGCCATGCGTTTCGCGGCCAAATTGCCGCCATCGAATTTCAGCACTTTGGAAGGCATCGCAGCCCCCGCGCAAGTTGGCGCTGCGCTCAAACGAAATGGATACCGCGTCGCTGATGCGGATCGTCTGATGCGCGCGGGGCGCAAGGCGCTCAAAACCTATGCACAAGTGTTTGAGCTCGCCCAGCCGCGGCGGTTTTATGTGGAGGGTCAAATGGCCCTCGCCAATGCCGCCCCCAAAAACGCGCAACGACACTTTCAGAAAGCCAAAGAAAAAGCCGCAGCGTTTGGGATGCGTCATGAACTGACGCTCGCCGAAACCGCCCTGACCCAAATCGAGGAGCCCCCTTATGGCGCGACCCCCTAAATATATTGACCCGACACTGAAAGTCTTCGGGCGCCCGCCATATCTGGGCGAAGACGCACTGCTCCAAGGCGGATGGATGGAGTCGAGCCGCGGCGCTATTCAGTCCTATCTGGACCGAACCATCAATCGCGTCGCACCGGATAAGTTTCGTGCCAAATGCGTTTTGTCACGCTTGCTGATGACATCCTTATTCGTCAAGAAAATGCGATCCAGTCATCCAACAGGGCGCGTCTGGGGATATGTCCCCGAGGCCGATATTTCGATTTGGGCCTTGGTCTATGCCGGACCCATGGATCGGTCTTCAGATTGGAACCTCTATTGGGTGCCGATCTATATGTTCGTCGATGATCCAGCTGCGGTTGCAGGTGGACGAGAAATTTTTGGATTTCCCAAAATGTTTGGCCAGATCGCCCGTTCTATAGCCGATCCCGCCGATTACGGGCTCTCCGTGAGCGTGTCCGCTTTCAGATCTTTCGGATCAGATGTTGAAGCCGAGCAAGTGGAGATTCTCAAAATCGATTCCGGACTGCAGACATGCACAGACTGCGAGATCGACCAGGTTATGACCGGGCTGGATGAAATGCCTGACGACCCAGAGGTCCAGACACTCTTCTCAGGGCTGCGCCCGCCCCAGTTGGACTTTCCGGTCCTGCAAATCAAACAATTTCCCAGCGTGGAAAATGCCGACAATGCCGCTTATCAGGCGATCGTATCGGTCAAAATGACGACCACCAAATTGCACGGTATTGGATTGGCTGAAGGCACGCCCCGATTGAAAATCCAATCGCCATTAGCCCTGAACAGTAGCGAGGAACTCGACACGCCGGCCGAGCAAGACTTGAGATTCTGCTTCTGGGTCCGCCAAGACTTTTCCACCAATCCAGGCGAAATTCTCTACGCTGCTTCATCCCTAGATATTGGCGTTTGAGGCCTATTCCAGACGCGGCGCAATCACTTTCATGCCGCCATTCTCTGTGCGCACAATGCCCATTTGCTTCAATCGGCTGAGGGCACGCGACGTCGATTCACGCGTGGCATGGATGCGTGCGGCCATTTCTGAAACATTGATCACAGAGGCAATCAGATAGACCTCGTCATCATTCTCATCCGGTGTCCCGAGACGAACCAACTCAAAGTGCAGGCGCCCCATGACAGATACTGAATAGAGCTCCGCCAATTTTTCAGACGTTGCTTTGACCCGCTTCGCCAGTTCGACATTCAACGCATTGGCCAATTTCACATGGCTGGTCAGGGCCTCTGAGAAGGCAGCATAGGGCACGCTCAAGACGGTGACTTTCGTTTCGGCCACAACATCAGACGTACGCGGGGCGCCTAAAATCGCCGACAATTCACCGACAATGGCGGGAGCGCCAAAGTCTGCGAGCCAAATTTCATGGCCATTTTGGCTTTGTTTGACGACTTTCAAAACGCCATCTGTCAGTAGGAAAACCGGACCTGCGGGGTCGCGGTCCAACAACAATCGATCATCCGGCTTAAGCTCCATCGCTGTGCTGGCATCGGCCAAAGACAAAGCTAAGGGATCGCTGGGCGTTACACCGATAAAATCGGCCCAATATTCTGAAAAGGTTCGATTCACTTAATCAGCCCTGCTTTAATGCAATGAACACGGGAATAGATTTCTGCGGCCAGACTTCAAGATGAATAGCGCAATTGCGTCCTAACACCGCATAAGTGAACTCAAACAAACGTCCCCGGATTCCACGCAGCGTGCCGGGTTTAACCATAATTAAGTGGAATATCCAAAAATAGCCGCAACTTGGACCAAGGTTTGCACGGTTTATTACCTTGCTTGGCGTTTAAGATTTACCATGGTTCGATCGCTCACACTTGGCCTCATCGCAATCTGTGCGGCTGTTCAGCCAGCATGGGCCGAAGAGCTGCGCGTGGAAAGCGAGACGGCAAGCGAAAGTCTCCTGTCTGACATTCAGCGCGAGATCCGCGATTCCGGCGCTGCGGACACTCTGTTCGAAGCCCGGCGCCAAGCTCGAAATGCGGCTCGAAAATCAGAAAACTATCTCAATTCGATCGGATATTTTGCCCCTGAGATTTCATACACGGTCGATGCGGGGCCGCCCTATATTGGCCGTGTCAGCATTGAACCAGGCCCCCTCTTCACCCTCGCGGAGATCGGCCTCGACACCGGCGCCGATCCGCTGCCAGACCAAGCACAAACTGCGCTTCAATCAGTGCGGACGCTCGCATCTGGTGACGTCGCCAAGCCCGAATCCATCTATGCGGAGGAAGCCGCCCTTATCGCGGCTTTGAAAGCCGTGGGCTATGCAGATGCCACCGCACAGGACCGCGTCGTGATTGGCGACCGCGAAGCGGGAACGCTCGACATGACATACCGCATCATGCCCGGTCCCCGCATTCGTCTCGGCCAAGTCATCTATCCGAGTGATGCGCGCACGCGCCGAGATTATCTGACCCGTCTGATCCCTTACGTGACGAATGAGATTTACACCCCGGAAAAACTAGCCGATCTGAACCGACGGCTAAACGCCACCCGCAATTATCGCTTTGTCAGCGTGCAACTCGCAGCTGAGGCTCGGCAACAACTCCCAAGTGGCGATGAAGTCCGCGATGTTGTGGTCCAATTGGAAGAACGCGCCCGTTACACACTGACCTCCGGGACCAGCTATTCAACGACCGAAGGCCCGGGACTCGCCGCCAGCCTCACACGCCGGAACGCCACGCGCCGCGGCGATACGCTGACAGGCGGCATGACCTTGGCTGAACTTGAACGCTCTTTTTCCGTGGATTGGAGAATCCCGAACATTACCGGGTTTGACCGTAGCTTGGTTCTGTCTTCGGAACTCGGCCGGGAAGAAACGGACGCGTTCGATCGCGAAGCGGTCACCGTCTCCGGCACGTTCGAAGTGCGCCAGTCCGACCACCTCACCTATGCCTTGGGCGCCTCCAGCGAATTCACGCGCGAAGAAGACGCGTTTGAGCAACGCGACCAACAAATTCTAAGTACGTCGCTCGGCGTACGATTGGATTATGCCGACGATCCCCTCGACGCGACGTCGGGTTGGCGGGTGGATGCGCGCGGTGAGCCTGGCGTGGTGATAGGCGACCGCGAAGCCCAATTCTTTTCCCTGAATGGTCAAATCAGCGCGTATCAGCCGCTGGACCAGAATAAACGAATTGTCGCCGCCGCGCGCGTGCGCAGTGGCTTTGTTTTTGGCGCGGCCTTGTCTGATTTACCTGTTAGCCGTCGCTTCTTCGCTGGTGGCGGGGGCAGCGCGCGCGGCTTCGAATATCAATCGGTCGGACCCGAGGACGCTGACGGCACGCCCACCGGCGGGCGCGGCTTGCTCGAAATGTCCGGCGAGATGCGCTGGCGCCGTGACGGTCCGCTCGGCTTTGTCGCCTTTCTCGACGGGACGACTGTGAGCGCGGATCAGGGCGTTGAGTTTGGAGATCTGCGCTACTCTGCGGGTCTTGGCGTGCGGTACGACACATTGGTCGGTCCCATCCGGTTAGATCTCGCCACGCCGATCGATCCGGATCAAGGCGATGACCCGATCCAAGTCTATGTCAGCATCGGGCAGGCCTTCTAATGTTCACGACCTGGCCTACCTGGCGCACTTGGCGGCGCATCGGACTCGGCGTCGCCGCGGCGCTGTTGATCGTGCTATTGGCCGTGCGTCTCTTTGCGATGTCGCCCATGGCCCACAATATGCTCGAGACGCGCCTCGAAGCGATGACCATTCGTGGACAGTCCGTCGAGGTTGATGGGCTATCTGGAGACCTATTGGGTCGGATGTCGATTGAGACGCTGACCGTGAAAGACAAAAATGGAATCTGGTTGACGGGATCGCAGATCGATTTTGCATGGCGTCCCTCTGGGCTCCTCGCACGCCATTTGAATGTACGCGACGTGTCCGCTGCTACCGTCAATATGACCCGGCGGCCCACGCTGATCCCGAGTACACCCTCATCCGGGAGCATCGCTGATCGCTACACGCTCAACGCATTGAACCTCGAACGCGTATCTCTCTTGGAGGGGGTCGCGGGGCCCTCACAAAGCTATTCCGTGACCGGCGCATTAAACGCGTCCGGCGCGCGCGGCACAGTTCAGCTCGACCTCAGCACGCTCGGTCTCATCGGGGACGAGGTCCGCGCAGACTTGAGCTGGGGCGGCGCCGTCCCGTTGGCTGGCGACGTGGAACTCATCGCCGCCCCAAACGGATTGTTGGCAACAATGCTCGGGGCGCCGTCTGACACCCCCATCAGTTTCAACCTCAGGTCTTCCCCTCATCGCAGCAAGTGGCAATTGCTCGCATCCGGCGCTGTTGGTGACGCGCCATCTTTGGATCTCGAAGCTGAGTTGTCGGAGGAGCGAATGACGGCCCGTGGCGAGATTATGCTCGACCAGTTGGCTGTGCTGGCGCCGCTAAATGCGCGGTTCGGACCAAAGCTCACCTTTGACGCAGAAATCCTCGAAAATACAGACCTACGCGCGACAGCGGAGGCAAACAGTTTCACATCAATAATCACAGGATCGCTACAGACGCGCGATGAAGGGATAATTGTCGACGAGCTCGACGTTTCGGTGCGAGCGCTCAATGCCAGCCAGCTGACATCGCTAAGCGCGCTATCCCTCTCTGAGTTTGATGCAAACGGAACGCTCTTCTTGCTGCCCGGAGACCGTGCGTTTGATGGTCAAATAACGGTCCCGGATTTTGTCTACGGACGGTATCGGCTTAGCGACGTGCAATCAGATGGGCGAATAAGCTTCGCGGCGGGCTCGATCGGCTATGATGGGCAGGTCCGTGCGTCACAGATTGCCGGCCTCCCATACGCTGCTCAAGCGACCCTCAATGGGCCGCAGACGCTTAGGTTTGATGGGCAATATCTCCTTGGACCACGCGAACTCCGCACCAGACTATTCCGCCTCGAAGGCCGCGCGCTCGAAGCCATGGGACAAGGGTCTTACACTTTGAACGGCCCCGTCGATGTCAGCTTGGACACGAAGCTCAAGCAGATTGCGCCCTTCTCTGAAATCGACGCGGAGATAAAACTAACCGGCCCCACATTGTCGACTCTGGACATAGAAGCAAATGGTGTGGCGGTGTTATCCGCATCGACTGGAACCATTGGGACGGTCATCGGCGATCAAGCGAATTTCTCGCTCACAGCGCGCCGCGATGGAACGAATTATGACCTGCAATCCGCTCGCGTCGAGAATGAAAGATTTAGCGTCTCCACATCGGGTAGATTGGCAGAGACTTCTCTTGATCTGTCAGGCCGTCTCTTGTCGTCAAATATGGACCTAAGCTCGGTGACCGTTTCAGAGCTCATATCTGACTTTGAGGTGGATGGCCCACTCTCAAGCCCGCGCATCAATGCGACGGCGCGCGCGGACATAGTGTCCTTGTCCGGTCAGGTCTTCGATCGGCCTGAAGCTTCAGCGAACATCGCGTTTGGTGAAGCACTCGCCTTCATCGTTTCAGCACAGTCGATTTATTCTGGCGCCCCGCTCACGCTAAACATGACCGGTGAACGCAGCGACGGCCTTATTGACGTCAGCCAGCTCGACGCCGCTTGGGCGGATTTGCGGGCAACAGGCCAAGCTGCCCTTGATCCGAATGCGCCTGAGCGGGCGACCGTCAGTCTCGACATTGCCGGGACAACGCCGATTGGCGGATCCATAGATGGCACGATGCGCTATGCAGCCATGCAATTGAACTCGGACATTTCGCTGATGGATCTGAAACTCGGTGCACTTGATATGGATCGAGCCCATCTGACACTTGATGGTACTTGGCCAAGTTTTGCAGGTGCGCTCGACTATGATGCCGAATTCCCACTGCTGGGAACGCCGCAAGCCTTACGGGGCGATCATCAGCTTCGCCTTGATGCCAATGCTCAAATGATGTCGCTGTCGGGGACGTCCAATTTCGCCGGGAATGACATTTTGATCACCCATCCCGTCCGCGTGAGCACGGCGCCCGATCTACAGCTCTCAGGCGCCGTTTCGGCGTTCGGAGGAGATATCTCAGTGATTTATAATGCCAGCGGCACTTCGCCTACGGTATTGGCCTTAAGCGGTATGAAAATGTCAGAGATCGGTCTACTTATTGATCGCCCCTCCCTAGTTGGCACATTGGATGGCGCCATGACTTTGGGGTTCGAAGACGGCCAGTTGACCGGTAGCGGCTCGGCTTCTTTGATCAATCTTGCCCGCGGCATGGTCGAGGCAGACGAGACAAATTTGGCCTTCGAAGCCTTGATCGAAGCCGATACACTCACCGCCGAAGTGCGGACCGATGCAGCGCCTCAAAGCTTAGACTTATTAGCGCGCCTTTCGGCCCCGTTGAGACATGAAAACAGTCTGGGCTCTATCCGCATTGCGCCGGGGGCGCCAATCCCCGTCTCGCTCAAAGGGCGTGGGGAAGTCGCGCCGATCTGGGCTTTGATCGCGCCAACAAATTTACGCGTCACAGGCGATATAGATTTAGATATTCGCAATGGCGATGGCACAACTTGGCGGTTTGAAGGCCCGGTTGGGTTCGAGAACGGCGTCTTCGAAGACGGCTTCACTGGCCTCCATCTCAAAGAGATTTCTGCAGACGCCCAGCTTCGCCCGGATGGCATAGATATCAATCAAGTCTCGGCTCGCGGCGCAGGCGGCGGTCAGGTCACCGGACAAGGCCTTTATGGCTTTGACGGCGACGGCTCGGTCAGGATGCGCTTGAATGGTCTTAATGCCTTGCGTCGCTCAGATGTCTCTGGATCCATCTCTGGGACGGCGGAAATCGAACGTCGCAACAGACGCACGCAGATCAATGGGGATCTTGAGATTGATCAAGCCCGGATAAATCTGGAACGCTTGCCGGGCGCTGGCTACACCACGCTCGATGTCGACTTTCAGGAGAATGGTGCTGACGATGAGCCGACTGCGCCAACGCGCGAAGCGGTTGAGTTACGTTTAGATGTGTCGGCGGATCGCCGCATCTTCGTTTCGGGTTCGGGCATTGATACGGAATGGGGGTTAGACGCGCGCGTGACCGGCCCGCCTGGACGACCAAACGTGATCGGACGCGCGACCCTAATCCGCGGCGAGGCCGATTTACTCTCCCGACGCTTCCGCTTCTCAGAGGGCGACATTCGTTTTGTCGGCGAGCCAAGCGACTCGCAAATCTCCATCCGAGCCGACCGGGTCAGCGACGACATCACTTCGACCATCTCGCTAACCGGCACACTCACAGATCCGGAAATCACCCTGAGTTCAGACCCGACTCTGCCGGATGACGAGATTCTGTCGCGTGTCTTATTCGGTCGTTCACCGAGCGAATTCAGTCCCCTTCAGGCCGCACAGCTCGCGGGAGCGGCCGCGCAATTGGCGGGTGGTGACGCGCTTAATCTCGTTGGTCAATTGCAAGAAGCAACCGGGCTCGACCGTTTGGATATTGGCCTCGACGAGAGCGGCGGCGCAACTTTGGCCACCGGCAAATATTTGGCCGATGACATTTATCTCGAGATTGAATCCGGGGTCACCGGCGCGCCAGGTGTGACCTTAGAATGGACCCCATTGGAAAATGTCGCCGTCGATGCCGAGATCGATCCTAAACTCGGTCCCAAGCTGGCCATCCAATGGAAACGCGATTTCGATCGCCTCCCAGGTGAGCCTAAGAACGAATAAGTCGAACGCGCGCTTTACGCTTTTCTCTTCCACCCAAAATATTTTTATGAATAGATCTTGAATAGCGATCTTCTCATACTGATATTCGATAAGAGAAAGGATCAGAGGGCATGACGAGGTCACTCCTGGAGCGACTAAAAAACACTATAAGAGACAATCTAGTAGACTTCCTTGAAGTCGAAGCGCAGGACTCCGCACCGTCTCTTGAGGACATGTCATCCGCTGAAATCATTCGCCGCTTGAAATTGCGGCTTGGGGCCGTGGAAGCGGAACGCTATCGGCTGCTCCAAATGCTCGCAGAGGAAAGCGACCGCAGCGACTTCGATGCGCGTGCAAGCGCGGCATTGGATTCAGGCGATGAACGTCTGGCCCGCGAGATTTTGCGGATCAAAGTCGCCCATGCTTCAGCGCGCTCAGACGCGGCCGAGGCGACTATCGACTTGGATGAAGAGGCCGAGGATCTTCAGGCGCTGATCGCGCTGATGGAAGACAAAGACGAGATCGACACAAGCCTGGAAGACCGGCTTGCAAAATATGAAGCGGCGCTCACTGCGCCAGAGACGAAGAGAGAAGAAGGCTAAACTAAATGGAGCTGTTCCACCCTGCATTGATCCCATTCACCGCGGCATTGATTGTGCTCGGATTGATTGCGACGCTGGAATTGGTTGGCTTACTCTTTGGTGTCGCCTTTTCTGGTCTGGTCGATAGCGCCCTGCCTGAATTTGAGTTTGACGCTGACGCCGAGTTCGAAATGGACGCTGAGCTTGGCGGCGATGGCGGACCGCTTCATGTTGACGGGCCAGACATGCCGGACATGCCGACCGCGGGCCCGCTGAGCCAGTTCTTATCTTGGCTTTGCGTTGGCAAAGTCCCCGTGCTCATACTGTTAGCAGCCTTCTTGCTCGGATTTGGCCTGTCAGGCCTGATCATTCAGGAAGTGAGCCAAGGCCTGCTCGGAATCTATATTTGGCCCATCTTGGTCGCCATTCCCGCGCTGATCGTGGCCTTGCCAACGACCCGCTATCTCGGGCTGAGCATCGCCAAAATCATGCCGAAAGAAGAAACCGATGCGGTCTCGCGTAATGCCTTTATTGGCGCGGTCGCCACGATCATTCGCGGAGAAGCCGAACAAGGCAAACCCGCAGAAGCCAAATTGCGAGATGTCAATGGAACCACTCATTACATACTCGTCGAACCGGACCAATCTGGTCTAAAATTCGCTCAAGGAAACGAGGTTTTATTAGTCAAAAAATCTGGCTCAATTTTTCAAGCAGTCATCAATACAAACCCAGTACTAGGCAGCTCATAAGCAGGAAGGACGTAACAT
>JABSQA010000005.1:0-17881 GCA_013213825.1 Henriciella sp. | reverse complement strand
TCTTTACTTGAACTCCCCGTCATTATCGCCATTGCGGCATTCGCATTCCTATTGATTTGCGGCATGGTCTTTGCGCGGCTTTATCGTCGTTCGTCAAAAGAAGTGTCCTTTGTCCGGACCGGGTTTGGCGGCCAGAAAGTCATCATGAATGGCGGCGCTCTGGTCTTCCCGATCCTGCACGAAGTGATCCCTGTGAATATGAACACGCTGCGCCTAGAAGTGCGCCGGCATGCTGAGCAAGCATTGATTACGCGCGACCGTATGCGGGTCGATGTCCAGGCTGAATTTTACGTGCGCGTTCAACCCACCGTGGAAGCGATTGCAGACGCTGCTCAAACGCTTGGCCAGCGCACCATGCGCCCGCAAGACTTGAAGGAACTCGTCGAAGGCAAATTTGTCGACGCCTTGCGCGCTGTGGCCGCGGAAATGGCCATGGAAGAATTGCACGAACAACGCGTCAACTTCGTTCAGAAAGTGCAAGCGGCTGTCTCGGAAGATATTTTAAAGAACGGTCTTGAACTGGAATCGGTCTCACTGACGGGACTCGACCAGACCTCGAAAGAGTTCTTCAATCCGAACAATGCGTTTGACGCCGAAGGTTTGACCAAACTGACAGAAGAAATCGAAGCCCGCCGTAAGAAGCGCAACGATATCGAACAAGAAACGGAAGTTCAGATCCAACGCAAAAACCTGGATGCGGAACAGCAACAGCTCGAAATCTCACGCGACGCGGAATATGCGCGTCTCGCACAGCAGCGTGAAGTTGAGATCCGCAAAGCCATGCAGGCCTCGGAAATCGCCAAAGAGCAAGCCGAGCGCGAGCGCGAAGCTGAGCAGGCGAAAATCGTCGCCTCACAGAAAGTCGAAGAGTCGGCCATCGCCGCGAAACGCGAAGTCGAACAGCGCGAGATCGAGAAGAATCAAACCGTCGAAGCGGCTCAGGTCGAAAAAGAAAAACTGGTCGAACTGGCTCGCCAAGAACGCGACATTGCAGTCGCAGAGAAGTCTCGTGCCCAGTCAGAAGCAGAAGCCGAGGCCGACAAAGCCCGCGCCATCGCGGCCCGCGCGATGGAGGAAGTCACCACGGCGCGTGAGACAGAGATTGCCGATCGTCAGATGGCGATTGAATTGATCGACGCCCGCAAAGACGCGGAACAAGCGGCGATCGCAATCCAAGTCGCTGCCGAAGCTGAAAAAGCCGCTGCGGCCGACCGCGCTGAAGCCATCCGGATTGAAGCCGAAGCCGAAGCCCAACGTGAGCGCATTACCGCAGAAGGTGCGGCCGAGGCTGAGAAGCTCCGCGCAGACGCGCTTGCTGCAACCTATTCGGTGGAAGCTGATGGTAAGCGTGCGGTCAATGAGGCGGCCAATGTCCTGTCGGTCGATCAAATCGCCATGCAGATCAAGCAAGCTTTGATTGCTGCCCTGCCGTCAATCATCGAGCAGCAGGTCAAGCCGATGGAGCAAATCGAAGGCATTAAAATCCTACACGTCGACGGTCTCGGCGGCATGGGTGGCGGTGCCGATGGTGGCGACGGCGTTGGCAATGGCAATGTGGCGGACCAGGCTGTGAACGCAGCTTTGCGCTACCGCGTGCAGGTCCCACTCTTGGATAGCTTGCTCGGGGAACTCGGCTTGAAAGATGCCGATCTCAGCCAAGCGCTCGGCGATGGGTCGATCAAGCCCAATGGCACTGCCGCACCTAAGCCAGGCGAAAACCAATTGCCTGAGTAAATCAGGCCTTTTGGTTCGCCCATCCCTGCAGTAAACCCATTCTCGTAAACCTTTCGGAGGACACTCATGACCACGACCAGCCCAACCGCGCTTCAATATCTTGATAAAGCTATGGGAGGGCTGCGAGATCTGGGTTTGCTGCCGGATAGTTCTGATGGCAGCGCCGCCCCGGTGGTCGCCTTGCTCGAGCAGATTACCGAGCTAGAGCCTGACAAAGTCGCGGCGATTGCTCGGACGCTCGATCAAGCCAGCGTGTTTAACGATGTCGTGCGCGAGCAAGTTTCGAATATGACGATCGCCCAGCGCTATGAAGGCATCACCAAAGCCTTCGACTCGATCCGCGACGATGCCAAAGCCTTGGTCGACCAATATGCCGATGGCAAAATCTCCACCATGGAACGCGTGTCCAATGTCTGGATGAAAATGACCCGCGGTGACATTGCCAGTCGCTTTGGCAAGATCAAAGATCTCTACTTGGAAGTCCAAGACGAGTCGGCCAATCAAATCGCGCGCGAGCGCAATATTTTGGAAGCCTATCTCGATTTCCGCGGGGCGATGAAACAGTCAGAAGTGCTGGCTTTGGAAGTCTTGAAAACGGCTGAAGGCGTGCTCGATCAAGCGCGGGGCGAAGTCACCACCGCGGTAGAAGCCGTCAACGCATTTACGGGCGATGATGCCGCAGAGCGCGCGCGGGTCGAACTGGCGCGGGATGAAAAGCTGCGTCAGCTACAAGCGGAAGAGAAACGCTATCAAATTGCCAAAGACCTCTCCGACAATCTCACCATTGGGTACAACACATCCGAAGTGATCATGGCGCGCCTGGTTCAAATCACCACCGCGAAAGAACGCGTCTATGGCCAATCGGTCAGCTTCTTCTCAACCAATGAAGTCGTGCTGACAGCCCTCACGGCGAGCTTTACCGGTATGCACGGTTTGCATGAGAGTACGCAAACGCTGGAAGCCATGAAAGACGGCGTGAACAAAAGCCTGGAAGTCTTGGCTGAGATTGGTGGCGAAGTGCAGGAAGCCGCCACGCGGGCGGGCTATGGGCCGACTGTCTCTGCCGCATCGGTCAAAATGTTGGTCGATAGTGTGGTCAATTTCCAAGAGCGTTCGCAAATCATCATCGCAGAGATGCGCGACCTCTCGACCAAGAATTCCGAAGAGATCCGCGACGCGGTTGAGGATGGCAAGCAACGCCTGACCAAACTGGTCCAGGACGGCGCGGCGCTGGCCCTAACCGCGTAAGGTCAAAATGACGGCGACGGCTGAAAAACGAAGTTTGGACGATGTCCTGGTTGCGATGGACGTGGTCGATACGCTGCGCCATCGCGATCTGATCCTGCAAAAAGAGCTGGATCAAGAGGGTCGCGAGCAGCAATTGATCACGCGCTTGCGCGAGATCTACGCCGCGCAAGGCATTGAAGTGACCGACGAGGTGCTGCTTCAGGGCGTGCAGGCGCTGGAGGAACAGCGCTTCCATTATCGCCCCCCTGCCCCTTCGCTCGGCGTTCGCTTGGCGAAAATCTACGTCTCCCGGGATCGCTGGTGGAAGCCGGTTGCGGGCGGCTTCGCGGCGCTGGCGGCAGGACTCATGGTCTACCAGTTTGGCGTCGTCCAACCGGCCAAAGCCAAAGATGCGCGGATCGAACGCGCGCTGACGGAGACCCTTCCGTCGCAATTGCAAACCGCCTTTGAGGCGACGCTTTCCGCATCAGAGTCCGAGACGGCCACGCAACTTGCTGAAACCTATCGCTTAGACGGCACTGCTGCGATCGCTGCGCGAGATATCGGGAAAGCAGAAGCGGCCATTGCCAGTCTCACGCAACTCCAAGCCGACCTCGCAGTCAGCTATGATGTTCGTGTCGTCTATGGCCCAGGCGAACCACGCTCGGGTATTTTCCGCATTCCGGATGATGCCCCAAATGCTCGCAACTTCTACCTCATTGTCGAAGCCGTTGACCCGGCTGGTCGCCTTGTCGAAGTGCAAATCGAGTCCGAAGAGGATCGCCAGACCAAACGGGTTTCGCGTTGGGGACAGCGCGTTAGCGAGTCCGCCTTTAACGCCATCGCGTCGGACAAACGCGACGATCAAATCATCCAAAATGCTGTGATTGGCCGCAAAGCGGCAGGCCAACTCACACCCACCTATGCCGTTGCGACGCCTGGCGGCGCGATCTTGGAGTGGTGAGCATGGCGAAGTGGATTTCAGGACGTGACGCATTAGAGCAGCTGGACCGGCGACTGGGTCGCCTCCGCCATCGCTTGAATGACGCAATCCAAGCTGCAGACAGTATTGAAGGCCGCTTAGCGGAGATCCAGAGCCACCGTGTCGGCGCCATGCAGCGTCTAGCGGATATGCGGCTCGATCTCATTCAACAGGCCGATGTCGAAGATCTTGACCGGCTGCATCGGCAAGCGCTTGAGCTGCTTCAGACCCACACGGACTATATCGAAGAGGAACGCGAGACGCTCGAATCTGCTTCTGAAAGCATCACTGATTTAGAGACTCAACGGGCTGACTTGACCGATCAGCGCCTGGCGCTCGAAACGCAAATCGAGACCAAGCTTGCCGAGATTGAGGCACGGTTGAAAGATGATGCCGCTTATCGCGACCTCGTTCAGGCCTTTGAGGATGCTGATGCAATTGCCGATCGGGCGGACCAAAAACTCGCTGTCGCGATTGATGAGCGCGAGGAAAAGAGCGACGCTTATTTGAGTGATCCCCTCTTCTCTTATCTGTGGAGACGCGGCTTCGGCACGACGACCTATAAAGGCGGCGGGCTGTTCAAAATGCTGGATGGCTGGGTCGCAAAGCTTTGCAAGTATGATGGCGCGCGGCCAAATTTTGCCCGCTTGAACGACATCACAGATTGGCTGGGGGATCATGCGGAGGCGACGCGTGAGGCGGCTCAGTTGGCGAAGACCACACTGGAAACCGCCGAAGGCGAGGCCATCGCTGCGGCGGGTGTTCCCGACGACGAAAAAAGCCTCGAGGATTTGCAGGATAAGATTTCGGCGGTTGATGAACGCATCGTTTCGGCCGAAACCCGGCATTCCGTATTGGCTGAACAACATGCGAAAACACTGAGCGGCGAAGAAGGTCCTGCCAAGCAAGCACGGCGCCTGCTCGAGCGCGGGTTGCAGAATATGAGCATCCCAGATTTGCGCAAATTGGCCGCGGAAACCGTGACGCTCGATGATGATGAAATTGTCGATGACTTGGTTGAGCTGCGCACGGAGGAAATGTCACTCGAACTCGAAACCGAGCGCGTGTCTGATGCCCCAACCCGGCTTGGCGAAGAGCTGGGCGCCTTCGAATCTTTGCGTCGCCGGTTCAAAGAAGCCCGCTTTGACAGCGATGCGGCATTGATCAAGATCGCTTTGTTTGACGATGCCTTAGAAAGCCTTGCCTCAGGGCGTTCCTCCGTCAGTCGGGCCCTCAAGCAAATTCATCAATCGGTCAAACGCAAAGACCGGCGCACGCGCAACGGCTTTGGCGGGCGTGCCTCAAACAGCGATTTCGAAATCTATGACGTCATTGGCGTCATCGCCGAAGAAGCCCTGCGGCTCGGCATGGGCGGCATGGGCTCTCGCCGGCGGGGCAAATTCCCAACCCGCGGCCGCGGCACATCCCGCCGCTCAAGCCCCCGCCGCCGCGGAGGGGGTGGCGGTGGAGGCTTCAAGACGGGCGGCGGCTTCTAGCCGAGGCGGTCTGTTGGGGTCTGCGTGGCGTTATGATTGCTAAGCGCTTGAGCTGTGGGTCAGTAACCGCAACGGCGCGAGTTTAGGGCGCTCGGTTGCCCAGGATTTCCATTTAGTCTTTGGTTTCAGCGGTAATTGAGTGCGCCTCTCCCGCGACCAGGAAGCGACGGAGCGCGTCGCGCACATGCATGCCATCATCGCCATTCGTCGTAATGACGAATCCGGCATCGTGGTCTTCATACATCTCGATGAGAGAGATCTGTCCCCAGTTCAAGCCGCCATGTCCAAGTGTGCGACCGAAAGGTGTTTCGAATATGCGAGGCCCTGCTCCATGATACGCGGTCCAATTTGTTCCACCAGCGACATCCCCTGTCTCAACCTGTGCCTCAAACATTGTATCATAGCCCCGCTCAGAGAGCCCGCCACCGCGACGCATCCAGGTGCGCAAGACTTGCGCAATGTCTTCGGTACTCGCCATCATGGAATAGGCCGCATGCGCTTCATCTGGGGTTGGACTGATAAAGGCTCTGAGTTCGCTATGCCCGATCACGAACCGATCATGCCAGTCGCCTCGCTTTGAAAACCGAACCGCGGAGCTCATGCCCAAGGGTTTAACTGCCTCACGCATCAAAACTGTTTCAAGATCTTCGCCGGTGAGATGCTCGATCACCCGGCCAAGATAGTCATAGCCTTCGCCAGAATAGCGGTATCCTTCTCCGGGCGTAAAAGCGATGTCCAGTTTTCGATCTTCATTTTGCCACCGCCAATTGGGGAGTCCGGTCTGATGAGAAAGCACTTGGCGCGCCGTGAACAGCTTGGATCGTTCATCGTGTGCAATGTCTTCAAACGGCATGTATTCGTGTAAAGGGCGGTCGATTTCGAGAACACCTTGGTCGATCAGTCGATGAACCGCAAAGGCGAAAACCGCTTTGGTGATGGACCCCATATCGAACAGGCTGTCGGCATTGACGGGCGCTTGGGTTAGCCAATTCGTGACGCCATAATCCTGGCGATAGACAATTTCACCGTCGTTTATGATCGCAACGCTCGCTCCAGGGATTGTGTAATGATGCATGTAATCAGCCATGAATGCGTCTAGGCGTTGGGCGGCGTTCGCATCAAAACTAAATAAGATTTCGCTCTCTGTAATATGGTGGTCAGGCACAGCACT
The DNA here is from genome assembly GCA_013213825.1 of Henriciella sp. Classification (GTDB taxonomy): domain Bacteria; phylum Pseudomonadota; class Alphaproteobacteria; order Caulobacterales; family Hyphomonadaceae; genus Henriciella. The sequence goes on along the minus strand of JABSQA010000005.1, from coordinate 11,271 downwards.
GAGGGTTTGCACCAGCGTATCCGCCCGCATCTCAACGCCAGAATGAACGTCTGTGCAAACCTCAACATCATCACGTATGCGAAATTCTGCGAACGGTCCGGTCAGCATCAAAAATGGGGTGATGCAATAGTGTCCTTCAGGGAGTTCGACACTGAAATTCGCCGTTTCATCGCTTTCGACCAAAAGCCAAAGCTCAGGGTCGTTCATATCTCGAATGCGAACGCGATACCCTCCAAGGTCTGGCCCATCGACTCCATCAGCCCATGACAAATCACCCGATAGCCGTCCCATTTCATCGTCCGATCCAAGGAGGATCAAATCGCCCAGACGACTTGCGCGGTCTTCTTTGCTGCCATACTTCCCCCAGCCGATAAAAGCGGGTGGATGTCCGAGCGTTTGATCGTCGACATCAACGAGCACAATGTCGAAACCGATACTCGTACCCGGCCGAACAGGTTGATCGAGCTGGATGCGCCACTCCTGGATACGCCGTCCTGCAGATTGGCCAACCGCCATTTCGACGTATTTCTCGCTGGCGCGGGCTGTTTGTGGGTCCCAGCTCTGCGCCTCCGACATATTGGTAACTCGATCCAATTCGCCGCGAAACATCCATGGCCCGGAGCCGCGCATACTGTGTTCGACGTCGACATAGACCACCACTGTGTCTTCATCCGTCGGCCCGCCTTCTGGCAGATCAATGGTCGACTCATCCTCAGTGTCGATTGCGAGGTAGAGATATCTGCCCAGAGGATCATAGGCGGCCAGAAACGTTGCCGGATCTCGCCAACCCGAACCATCATCAAACAGGCCCGTCTCAATTGGATGCCGTCTCGTATTTTCAGGCCAATCGCTGAGATCGCCATCCACGACAATTCCAGCCGCTGGGCGAGCATATCCGATGGCACCGTTTTCGGCTTCCGACTGTAAGGACGGCAGCAAACCTAACAAAAAGCCACATACACCAGCACGAAAAAACGATTTCATTTTTAACCTCAAAGACAAATCTGATCAGGTCATTTTCTCGTTTTTCCTTGACGTGTCTCGGCGTTTTCAGTGTTCATGGCGCTCGGTTTTCGCCAAAAACAAATGGATATCGATCGAAATTCGCCATGCTGGACAGATTTGACGCAAAAATACTGGATATCATTCAATCGGATGCCGGATTGTCTCACGAGGCAATCGGGCAGAAAGTGAACCTATCGGCGTCGTCCGTGCGTCGCCGGATCGCCAACCTCAAAAAACCGGCATCATCGAACGCGATGTCGCGCTTGTGAATATTGAATCTTTTGGGGTCCTTCTCATCATTTCGGTCTTCCTGAATGAGGAAACGCCGGACATTTATAATGAGTTAGATGCGACTTTTGCGCAGCAAAACTTGGTCAAACAGTCTTATCACGTTTCGGGCGAGAGCGATTATGTGCTCATTGTTCATGCCCCCTCAATGAGCGCCTATGAGGAATGGGCGCGGTCCATTCTAATGAGCAATCGCTATATAAATCGGTTCAACACGACAGTGGTCTATTCGCGTCGCAAATTCGACACCTCGATCTCAATCTCATCTGAATGATCTGCTCGCCATTCTAAAGGGCGAAGTCTCGTGTCCAAGCGACCGTATGAGGGCGTCTTAAACCCGCAAGGAAAAGCCGCCCACCAGCGAGGCGGCGTCGCTCCTAGCCAATCCCCTACGGCACGACAACTCGTCCCCCAATCGAAAAAATCCAAGCCTCAAGCCGCCAAACCGCTTGACGGTCGCGGTCGCCACCGAACATTGTCCAGATCTTGGGACGTGTGGGGAGGCGGATACATGTCTAAGCCGGAGAACAGCGAAGCGCTGAAGCGGGCAGACCGCTATCATCGTGTCGGAGCATGGATTGGCAGAGCTTATGCCGGGATCGGCTTTGTCGTGACATTGGCGCTGCCATTCTTATTGTCCGAGCACCGGTTCTCAGCTGCGTTTGCCTTTTTCATCCTTTGGTTTGGGGGATTTCTATTTATCAGCTCCGCTTTCCTGGCGCCGAACTCGCTTCGAAACACCAAGAAAATGCGCCGGCGACGGGTCAATGATGTGCTCGACCATGCCGCAGACCGCTATATTCGGATCTTTATGAAAGCCTTGCAGTCAGGCGATCCCGAAACCTATCTGGACAAGAATGCCAAGCGATTTGATGAGTATTACAATTTGCGTTCCATGCTTCAGAAATTGGCCAGAGTGGTCGGCATTTTCTATGTCGTGTTCGTCCTCATTGTCGGCGCCGCGTTTTTCTTCCTTGGCCAAGTTATTGGCTGGGAGGCCTCCTTATTGCAGAGCCTCATTTTCTCCCTCGATGCCGTCAGCAAAGGCATGTTCTTAGACGTCCTTGAAGGCTTTTTCCCGAGCACTTGGCACGAACAATTCGGCACGATCGGGCACAGCATTGCGGTCGCCGTTCGATCGTTCGCAAACATTTTGATCTTCTTAGCCGCCGCCAGAATTCTGTACGAATGGCGTATTTCGCGTGATGTCAGCTTTGCCCGCAAACTCGCCCCGTCAGAGGCGGCGTTTCAGAAGTCGGTGAAGGACAGGATCATTATCGGCATGGGCAACGCCACCAAAGGCCTCCCCCAGCAACACTCTGTGGGCCTGACGCGCACGGCTCAGGCCATGTTATTGCCGCGCGTCTTTGGACCCGAAGCGACCAGTGAGACGTCCGGTAGCCAATAAGACGGGGTCTCTCCGATCGCGTTCGTCCCATTTGGCGGGTGCACAACTTGGTTTGAATCACTCTGATTCAAGCGACTTTCGCAAACCCGGCAAGATACGCCGGCTCACAGGGACTTTTGTGTTTGTGCTTAAAACGAGCTCTCCCGTTCCCTGAGGCAGACGTGTCAGCGATACGATCTTATCGGCGTTCACAATATGGGACCGGTGCACCCTTAGGAAATTGTCCGGAAGCTCCTTTTCCAAAGCCGCAAGCGATGCGTTGACCAAAACGGTTCGTCCCGAGTCGACGTGAAGATTGACGTAATCACCAGCGCCTTCCAGTGAAATAATGTCATCTATCGGAAACCGCTCCATTCGCCCCGAATGCCGCACTACGAGTGGTGGCGATTCTAAATGTGACTTCTTGGCTAATAAATGCTCCAATCGGCGCCTTGCCTGTTCCCCGCGCTCATTCTCCCGTATCGCATTGACGAATGCCACCGCTTGAAAGGCCGATAAGGTCCAAATCACGGCTCCAAGGATGGCAAAATAGGCGGCATCTAAGAAGAAGCCCGGATCCAATACATTCGCTGCAATGAAAATCGAAAATGCGGCCACATAGATCAGCCTGCGGCGAAGGTTTGAATGGGTGCCTGTGATAGCAACCAGAACTGCTGCGAGACACGGCAGCAAAATGACCACGGATGCTTGTGCGTCAAAGCCGGTAACGCCCGCAAGACCTAACAGTGTACTCAAAAGCGTCGCGATTAGGATAGCTCTGGGGCGCCGATTTTCGAATTGATGCAGAGTGTGCCCGACCAATGTCAGCCCCACACCGAGCCCGCAGAAGACGATCGCGAACAGTCTGATGTCATGAACGTAATAAGGGTAGGCCCAAAAGCTCCGCATTGATTCAGCGATCACTTGTCCGGATGCAAAAATGGACGTGCCGGCGAGCGCGAGTGTTTCCAGGCGATTGATTCCCAACCGCGCCAGGACGCTGGCATAAATCGCAGCGACTAAGAACACCCCGAGCATAAGCGTTGAGAATATTGCGGCGCCTCGTTCGTGATATGGCGCGCGCTCAAATGGAAAAAAGCCCAGCGTTAGCAAAGATTGCGTCGAGCCCGTCAGGCTGTGATGGCCTGACATCATCACCGCGATCTGGTTTGTACCTTCATGCAAGTCGGACGATGGAATGTAGTACACAAAGCCGAGCGCTCCCGGTCGCTCCATGGCGCGTTCGAAGGCAGGAAGGCCGTTCTCGGTAAGCAGTTCACCGTTCAAATAGATCCGAGCGGACGCTTTCGCGGCCATGAAAATACCGATCGGCTGATCTTGGTTCAGCAGTGCGGACGGGGGCGTGATGTCCCCGATGATCCAGTTTGTGGTCTGATGTAGACTGATTTCAGCTTCATTGCGCTGCTCACATCGTTCGGAAGAAGGATCCGGCGGCCTTTCGCGAAGATCTGCCACCTCGCACACAAATACCTTTTCCTCATCGAACTGTACGAATGGATCAGCACCACCCGGCGAACTCCAAGCGACCGCGAAAAGAACGAAAACCAAGACTCTGAGACTCGATACCATATTCGGCGCCTTACCACTTTAAGCAGAGATTCCGAGCCCCGTTCATCGATCGAAACCTGCCACTCACCGATTTTGAGTGCCGTGCGTGGGGCAAGTTTGGATAGACTCGTTCAATCTCTGATAGGACCTAAACTATGCTCATCCCATCCGTATCGCACACCTTTATATTTGCCTCTATCCTGTTCGCACTCACAGCGTGTCAGCAAGCCCCTGCCGCTTCGGATGAGGCGCCGGAAGAGCGCGTCGCAACCGCGGGTACGATGGCAGAAGATAAGGATTTGTTCGAAGCGATCGATCAGGCGATCGAAACGGAAATGCGGGAGAATCATATCCCCGGCGTTGCGGTCGTCATCGTTCGAGACGGCCAAACCATCTACAAGCAAGGTTATGGCGTTGCGAACGCGGAAACGAATGAACCGGTGGATCCAGATCGGACAATTTTCCGCATCGGCTCTACGTCCAAAGCCCTAACCTTATTGGCGCTGACACGCCTGGTCGATGATGGGCGACTAGATCGGGAGACTGCGGTCTCAGATTATTTCGCCGCGATTGAGAATGGAGACGCATTCCCTCGCCCTGTCACAGTTGAAAATTTGCTCACCCACACGACGGGATTCGATCAACCTGGGTTTGGACGCCAATTGGGTGGCTTTGAGTTTTCAATTTCCGAACGCCAAGCGGCTCGTCCACGCTTATCTGACTTCCTATCAGACCGGAACTTGCGACGGATCAATCCACCTGGAGAGTTTTTCCGATACGATACATATGGACCGACTCTCGCCGGAGTCATCTTAGAGCAAGTTACAGGATTGCCATTCGACGAAGCCATGCAGCAGGAAATGTTTGCCCCGCTGGGCATGGAACTATCTTCGGTAGAGGTCCGACCTGAACATGAAGAATTACTGGCGAGCGGCCACGGCTATGTTGATGGGGCCTATGAGACCACGCCATATGAAATCTACATGACGACGCCAGCGTCATCGATCGATGCCACCGTTGCCGATATGGGGCGTCTTTTGGAAGCCCTTACGGGCGATGGATCCAACGCCCATGGCCGGTTCATAGGCGAGGACATGCAGCAAACTGTTCTGCGGCCACACTACCGACCTCGGGAAGGATTTGCGGGCATGAGCCATGGGCTTTGGGAGTCCCTCAGCGAAGGCCGGGGTGAAGGCGCCATCCCGATCCGCACGCTCGGGCATGGCGGTGACATGTGGGGTTTTAATGGCTCGATGACCCTTATCCCCGAATTGGATTTAGCTTTCTATGTGATTGCCAATCGCAATGGTGAAGGCGGTGGGCCGCGCGTAAAAATTGGTGGCCCGGTCATGCAGACCATTCTTGCCACGCTCTTGCCTGATCGCGTTGCGCAGATGATCGACGTGCCACTCATCAACGTAGACGCAGATCTGAGCGCATATGAAGGGACATATTATTGGAGTGTCTTTTGTCATACGTGCACACCAGCTGAGTTCGAGCTTGGCGCATGGCGACGCCCCAATCCGATCCTAGTTGAAGCGCAATCCGGCAGACTCAGCATTGACGGTCGGATATTTATTCCACTCGGCGAAGATGTTTTTGTCGACGAAACCGGGTTCGACCAAATCTTCTTCAAGCGCAATGCTTCGGGAGCGATCAGTTCTTATTCGTTTAAAGAAGACCCGACGGCGTATGAGAAGGGTTGAGGAAGCAAAGGCAAGCATGGCCCGCAATCCGTAAAAAATGTGGCGATTGCTCAAACGCGCGCGAATGGATGACCTCTATGGCTCGACATATGCCGCAGGACAGGTGTCGCGCTCGCCTCTCATGACCAGCACAGGGTGATCGCTGATCCGGTCACTCAGGCGATCACGTTCAATTCCGCTTGGCAGGTCTTTGTACCAGTACCGAGCGACGTTCGTGACCCCGCGATTGGTCGAGAGATATTTGCAGACAATAACATATGGTTTTTGCCGAGATATCGCGCTGACATCTTCGCGAAGTAAGGCCTGCTCGGCGGGTCGGCTTGAATAGTCCAAATCCGTTCTTGGCAATGACCAATACCCGAACTTGTGGATCCCGATCGACGACAAAGATCCCGCCCCTTGCGTCTCCATTTTGATCAGCAGCGTATTCTTTGGCAGTTCATCTGGGATCGGCGGCACAAAGTTCTCAGGTGCTTCGCCATACGTGTAAGTTGTGAACATTCTCGTCGTTTTAATGTCTGGCGCATTTGGTGCTGGCATCGTGCTCGCCGACGGATCGACGGCTTTGCGCGGCGCGTAGATACGTTTGTGACCTATCGCGTCGTCTTCATATGCAGGGCATCCCAATCGCGGCGAGCCATATGTCGTAAATGGGTGGATGTAACGCCGTCCCCCATTCACCCGGTCTAAGCGCGTTTGAGCGGCGCGTTGAAAGCTCTCACCGAAACTAGGTATAATAAATCCGAGGTTCGCCAGTGCGCCGACCCCCCAATAATATTGCACTTCATACCACTCGTCGCTGGGGTCCTTATCATAATGGCATTCTAATATGGTCAGACCTGCTTTTTGGGCGTCCGCGTAATCCTTGTCTAAAAGCGCCGCCGCTGGCGACGTGATTGAGGCGGCAGTTTGCCCATCATAAGCGTGCTTTTGCTGCACGGGACCAAGCTTTTCCGTGACCAGAGATGTTTGCTGCGCGTATCGACCATGGGCTGGACGTTGACCTGCGAGCATACGCGCCAGGTTCGCCGTCACGCGGCGCGTCCGCCTGCTATTGCAGCCATTTGAATCGACGAGCTGCTCGACATGAAGCCTGGCGGCCTCAGCATAGGCGACGTCAAGGATGGATCGTTGCATCAACGCTTCGAGATCGAGTGATTTGCGCCCGCGCAAAACGTCGATAACTTCTTCACCCTGCAAACCGCCAAGAAAGTACTCAATATTGATCGTTTCGATCGCGTTGATCGATCCCGGGCAAGCATTCTCAACCGAACGACGCAAGGCGAGTCCAAATCCGAAAATTGGATCATCCCACGGAAAGGCCTTTGACCAAGTATAGTCGCCTTGCTCAATCCGCTCGAATAAGCCGAGATTGCTTGGGCGCGCTCGATTATTATTCTGCGTGTTTTGGCTTCGCTGCGATCGCTCATTCGATTGGAAGCGAACAGGAGTCGCCTTCGGTGATTGGGCTTGCTCGTCCTTTAAAGTTTCCAATATTTGTTGCTTGTTCTCGGCGCGATCGACCGCGCCCGTGTCGACCGTTTGGCAATACAGTTTCGTCGAGGCGTACCAGGCGTTGGTGAACTCTTCTTTTCGGGTTCCATTCAGCAATTGCTGTTCAGCAACGTTTCTGGTGCACAGACATGTTGATTCAATGCGTTCCGCTGACAGCGTACTGTCGCTTTCTTTTTCGTTCGCTGAACAGATGTCATAGACGCGGTCGGCTTTATTCGCAGCGACTTGCTCTTTAGATGGAGAGCACGCTGAAACCGCAAAAACGATGCTCACAAAAACGAATATAATCCTCACTGCATCCCCCCAGAAAGTCTCCGACCGTTCGGAGGCGATCTTGGCAACACTTTGGAGTTGATTCAATATCCGGGAAAAGAAAAGATCTATGTTTCGACTTCTGCTTGCTAGCCTGTCACAGTCGTGACGCACAAAGGCTCAAAACGGGGTTTTGTCCAAAGGAACACGCAGGCAAAGCGGATACGTTTAATCGGCGTGAAACATTCGTTCCACCGGTCGATCAAAGCGACGGGCCCGAAGTCGAATTGAGCTTGCGCTGGGCGCCTACAATTCATGTGCTATGACGGCAATGTTGCTTTTGAACGAGGTCAGCCTTGCAGTCTATTGTCGAACACAAAATCCATAGTCTTCACGAGTTCATAGAGCTGCTCGAGAAGCAATACTCGGACAATGAATTTTCGCGTTGGGTGTATCGTGGTCATGCCGACCACTCGTTCGAACTTATGCCGAGCATTGGTAGACACTTTCCACGTGGGTTAGACTCAGCCAATCGCGAGCGCAGTATCCTCACCATATTCAAGAAGACATGTGAGCCGGTCGCACCTCAAAGGATAGCCAATGATCTGGATTGGCTGGCGTTCGCCCAGCATCATGAACTCCCGACCCGCCTTCTCGATTGGAGTCCCGTTCCGACGATCGCGCTATATTTTTGATGCCCAGAACATGAAGACAAAGCCGGCAATGTATACGCGTTGTTGGCGGAAAACAGTCTATCCAGCAAGCGCTATCAAACCGAGGATCCATTCAAGATCCGCAAAGCATACAAGTTTGTTCCTCCACCAGCGTTAGCTCCGAGATTGAAAGCGCAACATGGAGTGTTCACCATTCAACCAAAGGCCACATTGCCTTTAGATGAAGACCTCCCCAGAGAGTGGATTCTCGAGAAGATTACTATTCCAGCTTCTGCCAAAGTCGAAATCAGGAAGTCGCTCTTTCGTCTGGGTGTTGACGAGGCGACTTTGTTCCCAGACGCAGGAGGTATTGCTCGGCACATAAAGTGGCGGCACCTTGAAATCCGCTCAAGTCTGCGTCAGCGATCACCTGCCAGCGACAAACTCGACAAAGACCAAAGCGGTCTCAGCAAAACCGTATTAGATTGAATTCCGCAGACGATATGTGTTTTTGGTCATCTCAAAAAACCAACATTTGGGAACAATCAAATAGAGACGCCGCGAGTGAACGTTTTAGGGCGTCTTAATCCCCCAAAGGAAAAGGCCGTCTACCTGCGTGGAGACGGCCTTTCTTTGATAGAGCTATGAAACTTAGTGGCGATTGCTCAAACGAGCACGACGCCGACGCCGCTTGTCCAACATGCTTTTGCCGCTATCCTCTTTTGTCTCGGGAGCTGGCGCTTTGATTTCGATGACAGGCTTAGCAATTTTGAGCGCATTGATGGGCGCTGTCGTCGGGATGGTGCTAGGGACCGCGATAGGGGTCTGCTCAGTTTCGCGGACTTGCGGGTTCATGGTTCTTTCTTTCTTTAAATTCAGACACTTAGGACTGATCGGCGGGGGTTGAGAGGTGTGTTGGTATCCGCCGATGGATAGGAGTTGGGAGATCTCATATCGTTTTTCAATAACCACATATCGTTTTTCGGTAATTAATTTTGAAAATCGAATATTTTCAATGACATAGAATGTACGATTTTTTGAAATCGGGCGTCTCAACCCCGGTTTTCTTGTCGCTGACCGATGATCTTGTATAGAAAAAGGGTATTCGCTCGCTCAATCGGCAGAGGGACCCGAGATTATGGCAGTGTCGACCGACCAATTGACGATTTTCGTCTCTTACTCGCGGGCGCAGGTTCATTTTGCCGATGAGTTAGAACTCTATCTGTCGGCCCAGAGCCACCAAGTCTTGCTCGACCGACACGGCATCTCGAAAGGTGAGGATTTCCAAGAGCGCCTTGGGGAAATGATCCTCGCCTGCGATACGGTCGTGTTCGTGCTGTCAGATGAGTCGGCAAATTCGGACGTTTGCGCCTGGGAAATTGAGGAAGCGACCCGCCTCTCCAAGCGGATCCTAGTTGTCACACTCAGCGACCTCTCCCCTGGCATATCACCGCCAGAGAAGCTGGCCGGGATTGACTGGATCCATTGCTGGAACAATCCAGCGGTGCCGGGATCGAGCCAGACCAAAGGCCTGATCGAGCTCGATACCGCCCTGCGCACCGACGTGCATTGGTTACGTCAATGTACTGAGTATCAGCGCCAAGCCGCCAATTGGGCCCGCCGCGGGAAGAAGAAAGACAGCCCGATCCTGCTGCGCGATGATATGCTGACCGAAGCACTGGAATTCGCCCAGAACATCCCCGCCAATGAAGATATCCCCGCAGACGTCACAGAATTCTTCGACAAAAGCTCGGAATACAACGCGACGCTGAAGAGCAAAGCGCTGACTCGCGCGAAAGCCGTTCGCAATACGGGGCTATTGGGTGCGGCCGTCTCAGCCGTGTTCTTCATGGTCGCTGTCGGATTTGGCTATTATGCTTTGCAGCAGCGCGATACGGCCTTGGAGGAGCGAAACGAAGCGGAACGGCAGTCAAATCTGTCTTTCTCGCGGGCCCTCGCGGCGCAAGCGACCACGGCGCAATCGAGCGATCTCGACCTGTCTTTGCTCCTCTCGATTGAGGCCTTTAGTGCCGCGCCGACCCTCGAAGCGCGATCGGCTTTGCTCAGCGGGCTGGCCAATATTCCCCATGTGGACCGGTTCCTGCGCACCGCTCAGGAGATCCCGTCCGGCGCGGTTAGCGATAATTTCTGCGCCCTATCCTATTCAGACGCGACGCAGACCTTCGCCGCCCCGTCAATCCGCAACAATGGCGTGCTCGACCTGTTCAGCCTGCCCGATGGCACGCTGCAATCCACACACCCCATCGACAGCTCAAACGCCGTCGCCCTGTCGCCCGATGGGACGCTGCTCGCCTATTTCACCGAGACAGGCCTGCAAATCCACGACCTCGAAACCAATCGCGCACGCACGCAGACGCGGCTGCCCGACACGTATGGCTGTCTCCAATTCAATGCCAATTCGGACATGGTTTTCTTTGCCAGCGGTGCGAACGTCTATCGCTGGGCGTTTGAGACCGAGCTCGCGCCCACAAGCTTCACCGTGCCGAGCCTGCGCTCCATCTATCGCATCAGCCCCTCTGCCAATGGCGAATATTGGTTAGCGGCGGGCTTCTCTCACAATTGGAACCAGAAATCGACGGTCTGGCTGAATTTCAACACGCAGGAGGTGCTCGGGGAAATCCAAGACTCGATCCTGATCGCCCATGACCCCACGATTGACACCGACGCCATTGCCGATGCATCCAATCTCTACACGTTCAAACTCGGCCCAGACCCGGTCGCTGCGAACAGTTTGCCAGTGACCTGGCACAATTTCGAATATGGCACAGCCGCCCTCGCCCCTGGCGGCACCCGAGCCGTGATCTGGAATGAAGGCGATCTGAGCCTGTATGACCTGACCACCGGCCAGGCTTTGGCGACCAATATGGCGGGCTAT
>JABSQA010000049.1:14691-23589 GCA_013213825.1 Henriciella sp. | reverse complement strand
GAGGAGGCATTGCGAAGTTTTAGTTTCGCCTTTTCCATGGTTGAAACGAAACTTGTCGTATTAGAAATCACTTCAGTGACCAATGACTGGGCACCTGCAACCTTCGTTTGGATCGCTTGGCTAATATCGTCCAGCTGCGAGTCGGACTGCGTTGTGTCGGCGAGATAGTCATCGTGCAGTTGGCCCATATCGGCGACGCTGATACTGCGATCCTGTGCCAGTAATAAATTCACAGCAGCGGTCAGTCCTGGAGTACTTTAGGCGGCATACTCATACCAAACGGCGTAAGACTTCGGATCGGCCGAGGTCTGATGCTTTGCGATCAGTTTGAAAGCGGTCCGCCCCGTCTGCCACGATCGTGCATGCGGGGACTTCGGATTAGCGGGAGAAGATGAGTTCGCTTTAGGGGCTTGCTGCATGTTGAGAAACGCTCGCTATCAAGTAGATAAGCGAGAAATAACAACTATACGTTGAATGATGATTAAAGCGATTAAAAAGAAGTGCGCCGAATTAGGCAACCGATGCGTCTTTTTCCGCGGGCAATTCTTCTGGAAACGCCATCACTCGGTTGCGCCCTTGTGCTTTTGCTTGGCGTAAACAGAGATCGGCTCTCTGCATGGCCATTTCCAGGCTTTCGCCTTTTCTGCAAACGATGACACCAATGCTGGCTTGAAGGTGTATGGATGTGTCATTGAAGCGGACCTTCAATGTTTCAATCTGCCGGCGCATACGTTCAGCCGCGCGTAGTGCGCTTTGATGACCAGAATCAGACAGCATGACGGCGAATTCTTCGCCGCCCCAACGCGCGACATCGTCTGTGCCAAATCGGCTGGTCTCGCGCAGATGTTCGGCGAGGCTGCGCAAAGCTGCATCGCCGGCTGAATGCCCATGCTTGTCGTTGATAAGTTTGAAATAATCTAAATCGATCAACAAAAGAGAGACGGGGCAATTGGTCCGGCTGTAACGCGCGGATTCCCGCTCGTAGCGATGCGCAAATGCCCGCCTGTTCAAGAGGCCCGTGAGCGGGTCAGTGGTCGCCAATTCCAGCAATTGTTCTTGCACGCGGATGAGTTTGCTTGAGTAGATGGCCATAATCACCGAAGCCGGCGGCGCCAGCACGCAAGAGGCGATCGCGGCAGTGATCGTCACTGTGTCGATGCCACGCGCATCCAGATACGGCGCTATGAACGCCGTGAAGTGCACGGTCGCGCAAATCAGCACAACCGATAGCAATGTGGCGTACACAAAAGTGTGCAGACGTGATGAAGTACTCAGCATTCCTAAAGTCCCTATATGTCCGGCATACAGGGAAAGTGCGAAATCGTGGTTCAAACGATGTTTAAAATTTGATCGATTCCGGGCTAATCTTCAAAGATGATCGCAGGCGCAGGTTTTGTCTGTAATGCATCAAGGCTGAGGGCAATTTCACGCGCCGCGGTCTGAAAAATCTCCGCAGAAGGCCCGGTTTTGAGCGCAGCGGGAATGCCTAAATCGCCGCCCTCACGAATTTCGGTATACATCGGGATCTGAGAGATGAGCGGTAAACCGAGCGTTTGCGCCATACGCGCCCCGCCGCCTTCACCCATCAGATAATGCCGGGCACCGCTTGGGTCTTCGAACCAACTCATGGATTCAACGATGCCTAAGACCGGAACGTGCGTTTTTTCAAACATGGCCGCACCGCGCCGAACATCTGCGAGCGCAACCTCTTGCGGGGTCGTAACGATGACGGCGGCGGTCACGGGCACTCGCTGGGCCAGCGTTAATTGCGCCTCACCAGTGCCGGGTGGTGTATCAATGATCAGCAGGTCCAATGGGTTCTCCGCAGACCCCCATGCGGCGTCATTGAGCATCTGCATGATCGCGGATTGAACAATCGGTCCCCGCCAAATCATAGGCGCATTGGTGTCGGTCAAATAGCCGATTGATAGGGTTTCAATGCCATGCGCCCGCACAGGCACCAATTTCTTATCGGCATTGGTCGCTGGGCTTTGGTCGCTGACGCCCAGCATGGTCGGGATGGACGGGCCATAAATATCAGCGTCCAACAACCCAACGCGCAGGCCCTGTTTGGCAAAGGTCGCCGCCAGATTTACCGAAACCGTGGATTTGCCGACACCGCCTTTGGCACTGGCGACAACGAGAATGCGAGAAATACCAGGAATGGGTGCAAGAGGAGCTGAGCGTTGTGGCTGCCCCTGTGACATTGCGTTGTTTGAGAGTCGTGCGCCGCCGCGTGGGCGACGTGCCGCTGAATGCGTCTTGAGGTCCGGCGCAGACGTTTTTTGAGGCGGCGCTTTCGAGCCCGGGGTGGCTTGGGCGGTCAGGACGGAATCAACCTGCGTGACACCTTCGATTTTCATCGCCTCTGCCTCGGCCTCGAGCCGAATTTTTTCGGCGGAGTCCATGTCGGACGGGTCAGCTTCGATGATTAATGTGACCCGCCCATCATCAGCGATTCGCACGCCTGAGAGCCAATTTGGGTCGCCGAGGGCGCTCCGGATTGTCGCACCTGATACAGCTTTACGGTCTTTCTTGTCCCAAAACATGGGCTATGTCCTTGATGAAGAGGCCTTTCGAACGCAAATAGGCAGCTCAGACACAAAAAGCCAGTGAGTTGGTGTGACCAAAAGGAGGGGCGATGCCCTGGAACGATAATAGTGGAAATGGCGACGAGCCCCCAAAGGCCAATGGCGGCCCATGGGGCAGCGGCGGTTCTGGCGGCAACGGCAATGGCGGCTCCCCTTGGGGACGGCCGGGCGGAAACGGCGGCGGCCAAGGCGGCGGTGGCAATGACATCGAAGAACAAATGCGCAAGATGCAGGAACGCTTTTCGCGTCGCGGTCGCGGCGGCGGTGGCGGTCGAGCACGAGGCCCAAGCTTAGGCCCTGGCGGTTTCATCGTCCTGGGTGTTGTGGCTGCGGTAGCCTGGTTGGCAACTGGGGTCGTGATCGTAGACGAAGGCGAACGCGCCGCAGTCTTCCTATTCGGAAAGTATGAGAAGATCTTCAATCCAGGTCTACACGTGCATTTCCCCGCCCCGATCGAAACGCATGAAATCATCCGTTCGGAAGAGCAGCGTGAAACCGCGATCGGCGCTGGCAGCTCAGACAGCTTGATGCTGACCGAAGATGAAAGCATCGTTGATCTGCAATTCCGGGTGTTTTGGAACCTTTCAAAGCTCGAAGTCGATCAAGGCACATCTATTCGTGAGCCACAAATGTTCATTTTGAACATTGATGGTGGATCGAAGCTGGTGGCCGACGCTGCAGAAAGCGTTATGCGCGAAGTGGTTGGACGACGGACATTGGACGAAGTTCTGACTCGCGAGAGAAACAGCATTCAGATCGAAGTCCGTGATGCCCTTCAAGATATGATGGATGGGTATGAATCTGGCGTTAGTATCCAAAACGTCGAGATTCAGGAAGCTGAAGCGCCTGCAGGTGACGTTCGCCGCGCGTTTAACGATGTGGTGGAAGCTGACCTGATTGCCGAAGCCACACGACAAGAAGCGACACGTGATTATAACGAGATCATCAACGTCGCAGATGGTGAAGCGCTGAAGATTATCGAAGAGGCGGAAGCCTATAAAGCCGAAGTGATTGATCTCGCGACGGGTGAAGCGAACCGCTTTGAACAAATCCTCGCCGAGTATCGTCTGGCGCCACAAGTGACGCGCGAGCGCATGTATCTCGAAACTATGGAACGCATTTTGGCGCGTTCAGAGAAACTGATCTTGGACAATGATTCAGGGGCTGTTCCTTATCTGCCCATTGATCGGGTAAGCCGCAGCGATGGAGGACAATAAAATGAGACCGTTTGGTATTATTGGAATTGTTGCGGCCGTCGCCGCGCTGGTCACGCTGTTCAATTCATTCTTCATTGTTGATCAGCGCCAACAAGCTCTGGTCCTGCAAGTTGGTGCGGCACAAGCCGTTTACAATAATGGCGATAAAGACGATGCGGGTCTTAAGTTCAAAATCCCGCTGGTTCAAAGCGTTGTCTTCTTTGACAAAAGAAACCTGGGTTTGGATTTGCCAGAATTTGAGGTCTTCGCGGTCAACCAAGAACGATTGAGTGTGGACGCATTCGTGCGCTGGCGGATCAATGAACCGCTGGAATTCTATCGCCAGTTCGTGACCCAAGAATCGGGCGCGAGCCAGCTCGAGAACTTTGCGCGTACGGCGATCTATAACCGTCTGTCTCAAAAGTGCCCTGAGGAGATCATTTCAGGCCGCAAACCTTTGCGTCCAATCGAATCGATCGAAATTGGCGACACGGAAACCGATATCTGCGAATTGTCGCTGGCCAGCGATGAGCCAGGTGTCGAAGGCGAAGAGGCGGTCGCCGACGAGGCCGCTCGTACGATCCTGATGAATAATATTCGCGATGACTTGCGCAACGCGATTCAGGACCGGGGTATCGAAATCATCGATGTGCGTCTCAAGCGGGTCGAGCTGCCTGAGGACATTACACAAGGTGTGTTCCGGCAGATGATTGAAACACGGAACCAGGAAGCCACTGATAAGCGCACACAAGGTGATCGCGACGCGGCCGAAATCCGGGCGCAAGCAGATCGTTTGCGGATCGAGAAAGAAGCGACCGCGCGTCGTCAATCGGAGCAAATCCGAGGTGAAGGCGACGCCGAGCGGAACCGGATCTATGCTGAAGCTTACGAGCAGGATGCAGAATTCTTCCGCTTCCAACGCGCGCTCATCGCTTGTGAGAAAGCGTTTACGCAAGGCACACGCATCGTTGTGGCGCCAGATAATCTCGGGCTTTGCGACGAGTTTATCGATCAAGCCCGCCAAAATGGCGTGGCGCGCCGCTAGAGCACGCAATTCTATCTTAATGCCCCCGTCCAGCTTAGGTTTGGGCGGGGGTTTTTGATTCGGGAGTCCACCAAAATGCTGACAATCATTCTCGCAGGAATCGGGCTGTGGTTTCTGATCGAAGGCGCCATTTATGCGGGCGCACCGAGCGCGATGAAGCGGTTCGGGGCGTGGCTGGCGGAAATGCCAGAAGCGACAATTCGCCAATCTGGCATGTGGTCGATGGCGATTGGTGGTATTCTACTTTACGTAATGGTGAGATTCGGTGGGTGACAAAGACTTGCTCATTGCCCTGATAACGCCCTAGTTAGGGATAAGGTGTGTGTTACATCTGTAGGAGAAACGATTGATACGGTCTTGTTTGTCAGCTTTGGCTCTCGTCGCGCTTTCGGGCGGTGCAATTTCTGCGCAGTCTCTCTCTGAGGGCGCTGAGGTCACGGACCAGCAGACCCGTCCTGATAGTTTCACGGCTTTGTCGAAACGCCTCATGCCGGCCGTTGTGAACATTACGACCTCCAAAGTCATCGCCAATGATTTACCTATGTTCGAGGATGGTGAACCGCTGAGCGAGTTTAATCCGTTTTTTGGGCGCGATCCTGAGGGCTTCAGCCAAGAGGGCGCACTTGGATCAGGGTTTGTGATTTCGGCCGATGGGCTGATTGTGACCAATGATCATGTGATTACTGGCGCGGACGAGATTAATGCCATTTTCTCTGATGGCCGGACATTGCGCGCGGAACTGATCGGCACGGACGAAGCGACCGACATTGCCGTCCTAAAAGTCGAACAAGAAGAGCCATTCCCTTATGTCGAATGGGCCGATAGTGAGTCTGCCCAAGTCGGGGACTGGGTCATGGCGATCGGGAACCCGTTTGGCTTTGGTGGCTCTGTCTCCGTTGGCATTGTTTCAGCGCGCAATCGCGACATCAATTCCGGCAATTATGACAATTACATTCAGACCGATGCCGCGATTAATTCGGGCAATTCTGGTGGTCCATTGTTCAATTTGAATGGTGAAGTTCTGGGTGTGAACACCGCGATCATCACCCCGACTGGTGGATCCGTTGGGCTCGGCTTCTCGATCCCGTCAAACTTGGCCAGTCAGATCAGTGAACAATTGATCGAGTTTGGTGAGGCGCGCCGGGGTTGGTTCGGTGTGAACATCCAAAATGCTGATCGTGATCTCGCGCAGGCCTATGGACTTGAAGAGGGCACCGGTGTGATCCTCACGCGGATTACCGCCGATGGTCCAGCGTCGAAAGCGGATTTCGAAATCGGTGATTTGATCCTGACCTTTGATGGCCGCCCCGTTGCCGATGAGCGCGCGCTTAGCCGAATTGTTGCAGACACGGAGATTGGCAAACTGGTGGATGTCGAGCTTGTTCGCGATGGCCGCAAACGCACCGTGACCTTCGAACTGGGCGAGCTGAGCTCAAACGATGATGACGGCGAAGAGGAAACGATCGAGACGGATAGCACGCTCACTGACAATCCGCTGGGCGTGGACTTTGTCGAGCTGACTGAAACCGATCGGCGGCGCTATGGCATTCCGGGCGACATTAATGGTGTTCTGGTGCGGTCTGTGTCGCCGCGCGGGCCCAGCTTCGGAAAACTACGCAAAGGCGATGTCGTGATGGAAATGGCATTCGAAACGGTTGAAACGCCGGAAGATGCATTGCTCGCAATGGATTCTGCCACAGAACGCGATGGTCAGCCGCTTCTTTTGCGCATTTATCGCCGCAGCGGAACCCTGTTCCAGGCCATCGATATTGAAGTTCGCGGTTAGTCGCGCCAGACGATTTCGCTATCCGTATAGCCTTGAAAATAGAGTGCGGCGGTGAGGTCTGTAACGTCAATCGCAGCATCGGCGGCTTCGGCAACAATAGGCTTGGCATGGACGGCGAGTCCCAGGCCAGCAGCTTCAATCATGGCCAAGTCATTTGCCCCATCGCCCATGGCCACCGCGTCCAATCGGGTGAGGCCATTGGCGAAGGCGGCATCGTCCAATGCATCGAGTTTGGCTTCCCGCCCGAGAATAGGGCGACCGACTTCACCTGTCAGTGCTGAGCCGTCATCGAGCAAGGTGTTGCCTCTATCGCCTTGAAATCCAATCTCGGCGGCGACGCGTGAGGTGAAGAAGGTAAAGCCGCCCGATACTAGAAGACAGAAGGCTTTGTTCGCGGTCATGGTTGCCGTCAATGTGCGCCCGCCGGGCATGAAGGTGATCCGCTCATCATAGCATTGCTGGAGCGCCGACATTGCCAGGCCTTTCAGCTTTCCAACGCGTTCCGTGAGTGCCCCTTCGAAATCCAACTCGCCCGCCATGGCCCGCGCAGTGATTGCTGCGATCTCGTCTTTAAGACCCGCATAAGCCGCCAATTCATCGAGGCATTCTTGCTCGATAATGGTTGAATCCATATCCGAAATGAGCAGTCGCTTCTTACGATTGCGGGCAGGGAGGAGCGCGACGTCCGCCTGTCCTGAAAAGGCATCCCGTAGCTGCGCGCGTGCCACACCCAATTCGGTGTCTCCGACAGCAACGGCGATCTCGACCGCGGCCCACTTCTCCTCGGTGCCGAGCAGTCGGACATGACTGGTCTGTGTCAGGGCGGCGCTCGCGCAGGCTTTTTCGAGTGCCGTGCCAAGCCGCATAAAGCCGTAACTCACTGGCGCGACAGCAATTACGACATGAGTCGAGCGAGGAGAATTGTCCGTCATCGCAACATTCCTGACTTTACGCGTTCCGGTGAGCTTCTTACGACTGAATACATGAAACCTGCAATCCTTATTCATGGTCCAACCGCGAGCGGAAAATCCGCCCTCTCGGTCGCCTTGGCCAAGCGCGTGGATGGTGAGGTCATTAACGCCGATTCGATGCAGGTCTATCGAGACTTGCGTGTGATTTCCGCGCGTCCCGCAGCCGCAGAGATGGACGGCGTAGAGCATCATCTATTTGGCCACGTGGCAGCGAGCGAACGCTATTCGACCGGGAAGTGGTTAGACGCCGTCAAGCCGGTCATCGCCAAGGTGCAGCGCCGCGGAAAGGTCCCAATCATTATTGGCGGGACTGGGCTTTATCACCTCGCATTGACCGAGGGCCTATCAGAAATCCCCCCTGTGCCGGAAGACGTTCGGGCTGAAGTGAATGAGACTTATAAATCCGGAGGAGTCGCTGCGCTGCGCGAAAAACTCGAACAGGTCGACCGCGCAACGGCCGAACGTTTGGGCGAGGGGGACCGGCAAAGACTGTCCCGAGCGCTCGAGGTTTGGCTCGCGACAGGCAAACCGATATCGAGCTTTCAAGGCAAAAAAGGGCGGTCCATTTTAAGCGAAGGCGAATGGCTCGGTGTGGCGCTCACGCCGGGACGCGCACGGCTCTACTCGCGGATCGATCGACGCTTTGAAGGCATGTTGATGGAAGGTGCGATGGAAGAAGCCCGTGGCTTGCTCGCGCAAAACCTGCCCGAAGACTTTCCCGCTATGAAGGCGCATGGCATCCCGTGGCTATTGGCTTATTTGCGCGGTGAACTCAGTCCCGAGGCAGCGGCCGAGAATGCGAAACGCGACACGCGACGCTACGCCAAACGGCAATTCACCTGGATTGGACGACAGTTCCCATTTTGGCCAAGAATCCCAAGTCTTTCTATTGAAGATCGATTACGGGTAATTCATGCCCTTTATAAGGAGGTTGACGGGGGTTAATTGGTAAGTTATGCCCCAGTTAACTTTTGGGAGGAAACGCTTCATGCGTCCAACAGTCGTACTCGTTATTAGGCACCTGCGCTGACGTTCCACACATCGTCAGCCGCAGGTGCTTGTAACAGGGTCTCTAATCAGAGGCCCTTTTTTTTAATCTCAACTCACACCCTGCAAAACCTTTAAGGATCAAGATCATGGATACGCAGACCCAGCCTGAGGCCAAGACCGAAGCCCACCACATGACCGGTGCGGACATCGTCATTACCGCACTCAAGGAACAGGGTGTGGAAGTGATGTTCGGCTATCCTGGTGGGGCTGTCCTCCCAATCTATGACGCGCTGTTTTCCGAGCCCTCGAGTCGTCACGT
>JABSQA010000049.1:0-14681 GCA_013213825.1 Henriciella sp. | reverse complement strand
TGCGCCATGAACAAGGCGCCGGACATGCGGCGGAAGGATATGCCCGTTCATCTGGAAAAGCTGGCGTCGCTCTGGTGACCTCAGGACCTGGGGCAACCAATATGGTGACGCCCATTACAGACGCGATGATGGACTCGATTCCGATGGTCGTGATCACAGGTCAGGTGCCAACGCATTTGATCGGCACAGATGCTTTCCAAGAATGCGATACGGTTGGGAGCACGCGCTGCTGCGCCAAGCATAATTACCTTGTGACGGACGTGGAAGACCTTGCGCGCACGATCCAGGAAGCCTTTTTAATTGCGACGACAGGACGGCCCGGACCAGTCGTCATTGACATCCCGAAAGACGTTCAATTCGCTACCTGCACATATATCGGGAAGCAGGGGGTCCAGAAAGCGACTTACAAACCGCAAACCGAACCCAATGACGATGCCATCGCGCGCGCGATCTCGTTGATGAAGAAGGCACGACGTCCTGTGTTTTACACAGGCGGCGGTGTGATCAATTCCGGCCCCGAGGCGAGCGAAGCTTTGCGCAAGCTACAAAAGCTGACCGGTTTCCCCGTGACTTCGACCTTGATGGGGCTCGGCGCATTTCCAGCGAGCCATGATGATTGGCTCGGCATGCTTGGCATGCACGGCGCTTATGAAGCCAATCATGCGATGCACGATTGCGACTTGATGATTTGTGTCGGCGCGCGCTTTGATGATCGGGTGACGGGACGGATTGATGCTTTCTCACCCGGGTCGAAGAAAATCCATATCGATATTGATCCAAGCTCGATCAACAAAGTCATCCGGGCGGATGTGCCGATCATCGCCGATAGCGGCGCCGCGCTAAATGCACTAATCAAAGCCTGGGGCAAGACCAAGCCGCAAGACCTTTCAGAGTGGAAAGGCCAAATCGACACGTGGCGGGCACGACGATGCTTCGCCTATGCCAACAGCGATACAGAGATCAAACCGCAATACGCGATTGAGCGCCTGTATGAGCTGACCAAAGATCGCGAGACTTATATCTCTACCGAAGTTGGGCAGCACCAAATGTGGGCGGCGCAGCATTACCATTTTGAATCGCCAAATCGCTGGATGACCAGCGGAGGTCTCGGAACCATGGGCTATGGCTTGCCCGCCGCGGTTGGCATCCAAGCCGCGCATCCTGACGCTCTGGTCGTCGACATTGCCGGAGAGGCGTCGGTCCAAATGGTGCTGCAGGAATTGTCGACCGCTGTGCAGCATAGTCTGCCGATCAAAATCTTCATCCTCAACAATGAATGGATGGGCATGGTCCGTCAGTGGCAGGAATTGCTGCATGGCGAGCGCTATTCGCACTCTTACTCTGACAGCCTGCCGGACTTTGTGAAATTGGCGGAGGCTTATGGCGCGCGTGGATTGGAATGCGATGATCCGAAACAGCTCGACAGCAAGCTTCAAGAGATGATTGATTATGACGGGCCTGTCGTGTTCGATTGCCGTGTCACCAAGGCAGAAAACTGCCTGCCAATGATCCCATCAGGTGCCGCGCATAATGAAATGATCTTGTCAGAGATCACAGGCGATGAAATCGACGAGGCAGGAAGCAAGCTGGTTTGATGACATCTGGTCTCTTTTCCATGGCGGTCGCCTCTGGCAGAACCGGTGGCCAAGATGAGGGGGTCGCCATGGGCCTTGAAAACCTATTCGGATGGATTGAGAGCTATCTCGCCGCGGTGATCGCTGTGCTCGCGGCTGGCGTGGCAGTGGCCGCAGTCTGGGTGGGGCGGAAAGAGCGCCAGGCCCGACAGGTTTTGCAACGCCAAAATCTACGTCACAATGTGGACGCCCAAAGCCTCAATTGGGGCAATGCTTGTATCGATGTCCTCAATCGGACCGCCATGTTCGCCCGCACCCGCCAGCATCAAGCCAATGATGCTGGTTTTTTGCAGCAGCGCGTCAACATGATGTTGGCGCTTTCATCATTGATCGATCGTGGACGCGTCTTGTTTCCGGATGTCGACCCGGCCAGCAAAGAAAGTGCGCAATCTGACACCCGGCGTCGCGTTCGCGCGCCCATATTGCAGACATTGTTGCTGGTCCGGCATGAGATTGAAGCCCTCACCCGCCAAGGCGGGCCGACGGCTGCCAATAGCGCAGATTTCATCGATGATTGCCGTGAATTTGTCATCGCCGAGCTTCAAGCGCATCTCGATTCCAACCGACAGGCGGTTCAGGCGACGCGCTATGACGAACGGCCAATGGCGCAACGCGCAGCTGCGTTTGAACAAGTTAACGTTCTGAAATCGCTACTTAAATCCAGACGACCTGGGATTGATGTCAGCGATCGTAAGGAGACTGTACAATGAGCGAAAGCCCAGCCAGCGCCTATGATATGAGCCATGTCGAAGAAGCCGATGAGCGTCGCACCTTAGCCGTGATCGTCGACAATGAACCCGGCGTGTTGGGGCGCGTTGTCGGTTTATTCTCGGCGCGCGGCTATAATATTGAAAGTCTGACCGTGGCCGAAGTTGATCGCGATCGTCACCGGTCGCGGATCACCATTGTCACCGCGGGTACGGCTCACACATTAGAGCAAATCGAAGCGCAATTATTGCGCTTGGTGCCAGTGGCGAACGTTACGGATATTACCAAATCAAAGCGCGGATTGGAGCGTGAATTGGCGCTCATCAAAGTTGCAGGTGAGGGTGACAAACGGGTCGAAGCGCTGCGGATCGCCGAGATCTTTCGAGCGCGCGTGATCGATACCACGAATAAGAGTTTCATTTTCGAGCTTACCGGCGCCAGCGACAAAATCGATCAATTCTGCGCGCTCATGGATCCCTTAGGTTTAGTTGAAGTCAGCCGGACGGGTGTTCTGTCGATCAAACGCGGAGCCGAAAAGGGATGAGCAAAGCGTTCGACCGCGATGTCTGGGCCATCATGGGGATGCCCTTAGACAATGTCTCCTTGGAGGAGGCGGCGCAGCGCGTCGAACACGCTGTAGAAACGCGCGAGCGTTTGTCCTTTGTGACGCCGAACGTCAATTGGTTTGTCCGGGCGCTAAAAGACGAAAACACGATGCGCCAAATCATCAATGCAGATCTCAGCTTAGCGGATGGCGCACCGGTCGTCTGGTTGGCGCGACAATTGGGTATGCCGATCACGCAGCGCGTGGCCGGTTCTGATCTTTTCGATCATCTCCGTCACGATGATCGTGACGACGCCAAGCCTATTCGCGTCTTCTTCTTTGGGGGGCGCGAAGGGTCAGCTGAAGCCGCCCACCGTGTCATTGAGAAAGAGCAAGGTCGCATGATTGCCGCCGGGTGGCATAATCCCGGCTTTGGCGACGTCGCGAGCATGAGCAGCGATGACATTCGCACCAAAATCAATGCCGCCGCGCCGGACTTCGTCATTGTGTCTCTTGGCGCCGCCAAAGGTCAGGCTTGGATTGAAGAAAACCAAAACGCGCTGGACGCGCCCGTCATCGCGCATCTTGGGGCAGTGGTCGATTTCGTCGCCGGCTCAATCCGCCGGGCACCCGCTTGGATGTCGCGTCTGGGAATTGAATGGCTCGGGCGCATTTTTGCCGAGCCCTCTTTGTGGCGTCGTTATTGGAATGATGGGTGGGATCTTATCGGCTTGGTCCGCAGCCGCCTTGGGCGCTTAAAGAAAGCGGGGCGCACGCCAGATATAATCACACCGATCATCGCAACCCAGACGGATGGCCAGTTGAAACTCGAAGGTGATTTGCTGCACGCCAATCGCGACGCGCTCGCCCAGCATCTGAAATCTTTTGCTCAATCGTCAGGCGATTGCGCTCTGGATCTGTCTGAAATCCGGGCCATTGATGCCGCCGGTCTCGGTCAAGTGCGGATGCTCGAGCAATCTCTGATGCGACGCGGTAACCGCCTCAAAATTTTTGCTTCCAACAATAATCGACCGGCTTTGCAAGCCGCGAACATGACCCTCCAAGGAGTAACGTAGAGATGAACATTTTTTATGAGCAGGACGCTGATCTCAGTCTCATTCAAGGCAAGAAAGTTGGCGTCGTTGGCTATGGTAGCCAGGGCCACGCGCACGCGCTGAACTTGAAAGACAATGGCGTTGATGTGCGCATTGGTCTGCAGGCCAGTTCAGGGTCGAAACCCAAGGCCGAAGCCGAGGGTCTAACAGTGATGAGCCCTGCTGAGATTACACAATGGGCCGATGTTGTCATGATCTTGGTGCCGGATGAGAAGCAAGCTGTGCTTTGGGCCAATGAAATCGAACCACATGTTCGCGATGGCCAGCACATCATGTTCGGCCACGGGTTCAATATCCATTATAATCTCATTCGTCCGCCCGCCGGCGTCGACGTGTCTCTGTCTGCTCCGAAAGGCCCGGGCCATACATTGCGCGCCCAATTCCAAATGGGCTTCGGCCTGCCTGGACTGGTCGCGATCCATCAAGATGCGACCGGGACAGCGAAAGATGTGGCGCTGTCTTATTCAAAAGGCATTGGCAATACGCGCGCAGGCGTGATCGAAACGAGTTTTAAAGAAGAAACAGAAACCGACCTGTTCGGCGAACAAGCCGTCTTGTGTGGCGGTATTGTTGAACTCATCAAAGCCGGGTTCGAGACATTGGTTGAGGCGGGGTACAGCCCTGAAATGGCCTATTTCGAATGCCTGCATGAGACCAAGCTGATCGTTGATCTGATTTATGAAGGCGGTATCGCCAACATGAATTACTCCATCTCGAATACGGCTGAGTATGGCGAATATGTCTCTGGCCCGCGCGTCGTCGACAGCGAGAGTAAGAAAGCGATGAAAGCAGTGCTGGAAGATATTCAGTCCGGCAAGTTTGCCCGCGACTGGGTGCTCGAAAACCAAGCTGGCGCACCGTCTTTCTTGTCCATGCGTGCACGCACCAATGACCACTTGATTGAAGAGGTAGGCGAGAAATTGCGCAGCATGATGCACTGGGCGCAAAATGATCGCCTGGTCGATAAGGCGCGCAACTAAAGCAAACCTGTGAACTTAAACACGGATGCCCGCGAAAACGGGCATCCGTTTATGTGGAGGATAGGCGTGCAAATCGTGCACTCCGTTCACCTCTACATCTATTGACACCGCTGTCACATCAGCCCATACGACACCTGACAATTTGGTATCAAAAGGTAGCGGTATGGCGGAGTTTATTCCCGTCGGCTCGTTCGACATTGTGATCTTTGGTGGCACGGGTGATTTAGCCCAACGCAAGCTGCTGCCCGCGCTTTATCACCGCTGGGCGGACGGACAGATTCCACCGGATTCTCGCATCATAGGCGTTTCGCGATCAGACATGGATGACACGGCGTTTCGTGCTTTTGCATTCGAAGCCTGTGAGGAAGCGACGCCGGACAAGCTCGATCCAGAAGAGTGGAAGAAGTTTGAACAACATCTCCATTATGTCGCTATGGACGCGACTCTACCTGACGCGGACTGGGACGCGCTCAAAGGATTGCTGACCCTCGAAGAGGATCGCCCGCTGGTCTTCTACCTCGCGGTTACGCCTAAAATTTATGTGCCGATTTGCGAAGCGCTTGGCAAAGCCGGTTTGAATGGCGGTGCGGCGCGTGTCGTTCTGGAGAAACCCGTCGGTACGGATCTGAAATCTGCCCATGCCATCAATGCGGGCGTCGGCGCCGTCTTCGAAGAGGGCTGTATCTACCGCATCGACCACTATCTCGGCAAAGAGACCGTACAGAATTTGATGGTCCTGCGTTTCGCCAATTCACTGTTCGAGCCGATGTGGAACCGCACTGCGATTGACCACATTCAAATCACTGTGTCCGAGCATTACGGCGTTGGTGATAGAGCCGGATATTATGATGGGTCTGGGGCGTTGCGGGACATGGTGCAGAACCACTTGCTCCAGCTGCTATGTTTGATCGCAATGGAGCCACCAAACTCGATTGATGGCGACGCGATCCGCACAGAGAAAATCAAAGTTTTGGAGGCCCTGCGTCCGATCTCAGCTGAAAAAGTGGCGAAGAATACGGTGCGCGCGCAATATGGCAAAGGCGCTGTGAAGGGCGAAGCGGTCGATGGCTATTTGGACGAGCTCGGCCATGACAGCAAAACCGAAACCTTTGTTGCGATTAAAGCGGCCATCGACAATTGGCGATGGGCGCGTGTGCCATTCTATTTGCGCACCGGCAAACGTATGAAGGACCGGCACTCGGAAATCGTTGTTCAGTTCCGTGAAACCCCGCACTCCATGTTTGGCGATACCCAGACTCAATCCAACCGCCTGGTCATCAATGTCCAACCCGATGAGGGTGTGCGGCTCTATCTGCAAATCAAAGAGCCTGGCCCGGGCGGACTTCGCATTAAGTCCTTGCCGCTTAACCTGGCTTATGCCGACAATTTCCTGCTTCGTTATCCCGATGCTTATGAGCGTCTATTGATGGATGTGGTGCGCGGAAATCTGTCTCTATTTATGCGCCGAGAAGAAGTCGAAGCGGCTTGGAAATGGGTCGATGGATTGCTGGCGGCTTGGGAAGAGGCGGACGTGCCTATGGAGACCTATCAGGCCGGGCTGGAAGATGGGCCTGTTGAAGCGCGGCTCATGCTCCGCCGCGATGGCCGAGATTGGTGGGAGCCTAAAAGCTAATGACACAGATCCACGAAACCGTCGCTAACGTCACCGCCCGTATCGAAGCCCGCAGCAAAGAATGTCGCGCGGCTTATCTGGAAATGATCCGTAGCCGCAAGCCCTCTGGCTTCGCTCGGACGAAGCTCACCGAAGGCAATCTCGCGCATGCCTCGGCGGGGTGTGCGGTCATGGACAAGACCCAAATCCTCGGCTCTGGCTGGCCGAATATTGGCATCGTGACCAGCTATAATGATATGCTCTCCGCGCACGCGCCGTTTGAGTCTTATCCTGAACTTATCCGCGACGAAGCCCGCAAGAATACCGCGACCGCTCAAGTTGCGGGGGGCGTGCCCGCTATGTGTGATGGCGTCACGCAAGGCCAAGAAGGGATGGAGCTCTCGCTTTTTTCGCGCGATGTTATCGCCATGGCGTCCGCGGTCTCGCTCAGCCATGACGCTTATGATGCTGTGCTCAATCTCGGGGTTTGCGACAAGATCATTCCCGGTCTGACCATCGCCGCTTTGCGCTTTGGTTGGTTGCCGCACATCATGGTCCCCGCGGGACCGATGCCGTCAGGGCTGCCAAATCCGGAAAAGCAGCGCATTCGCCAAGAGTTCGCGCTCGGCAATGTCGGTCGTGACGAATTGCTGCGTGCGGAGTCTGAGAGCTATCACAGCCAAGGCACGTGCACATTCTATGGTACCGCAAATTCGAACCAAATGTTGATGGAAGTTATGGGCTTCCATTTGCCTGGCGCAGCCTTTCCAAATCCCGGTACACCTTTGCGGGAAGCGCTTACGCGCGCCTCTGTCCGGCAAGCACTACAAAACTCGATTAAGGGAGAGTATCGACCGGCGGGTGAGCTGATGGATGCGCGGAGTTTCGTCAATGCACTGGTCGGTCTGATGGCCACCGGTGGATCAACGAACCATGCTTTGCATATTCCAGCTATGGCGGCCGCAGCGGGCTATGAAGTCACGCTTGAGGACTTTGCGGATATCAGCGCGGTTGTGCCTCTATTGTGCCGGATCTATCCGAACGGTCCTGCAGATGTGAACCATTTCCACGCAGCGGGCGGTATGGGCTTCGTTGTGGGACAGCTCTTAAAAGCCGGCTTGATGCATGGCGATGCGCAAGGCGTGTACGGACCGATCAGTACTTATTCTCAAGAACCTTGGTTAGACGGCGACACGCTAAAATGGCGTGAAGCCCCAACTGAAAGCGGCGACTTAGACATCATCCGCTCTGTTGAAGACCCATTCTCCGCGACCGGCGGATTACAAATGCTCGACGGGCCATTGGGGCGCGGTGTGATTAAAATTTCTGCTGTGAAGCCGGAGCGCCATGTCACCGAAGCCCCAGCGCGGGTGTTTGAAAGCCAAGAGGCGGTCAAGGCAGCGTTCAATGCCGGTGAGCTCGACCGCGACGTCGTGATTGTCGTCCGTTTCCAAGGTCCAGCAGCCAATGGCATGCCCGAGCTACATGGTTTGTCCGGCGCGATTGGGGCCTTGCACGATAAAGGTCACAAAGTTGCTCTGGTCACCGACGGACGCATGTCTGGGGCCTCGGGCAAGTTTCCCGCGGCCATCCATGTCGGCCCCGAAGGCAGTCGTGGTGGACCATTGGCCCGGGTCAGAGATGGAGACATTATTCGCCTCGATGCCGTCGCCGGTAAGCTTGATGTCCATGTTGAACCGAATGAGTTCGCGGGGCGCGAACCGGCGCCGTTCCGCCCCAATATCTCATCCATGGGGTTAGGGCGCGAAAAGTTTGGGGGCTTCCGGGCAACGGTCCTCAATGCAGATCAAGGTGCGGACGTCTTTTCGATCCTCGGGGGGGGATAATGCCAGACAGCGTACTTGTCGGCGATATTGGCGGCACGAATGTCCGCTTCGGACGCGCCCGCTTAGGATTTGCGGGCCATCCGGAAGTCGAAGACATCGCGGTTATGCCAGGGGACAATTTTGGCAGTTTTGATGACGCGTTAAATGTCTATCTGGGACAGCTCGGCAATACCCGTCCGGACCAAGCGCTCTTCGCCTTCGCGGGGCCAGTACGGGATGGTGTGGTGCAGCTGACCAATCGAAACTGGACGATCAATAGCCGAGACCTCGCCCGAAAAGTGGGTCTGTCGCGCATCCGCCTCGTCAATGATTATGCCGCGATGGCGCGGTCGATACCGGAACTTGGCGATGAGAGTTTTCGATTGTTGCATGATGGTCGCGTGCCAGACCAACGCGCGCCGATCTTGGTTGCCGGCCCTGGCACGGGTTTGGGTATGGCGACTTTGCTCCCAGAAGGGGATCGCGGCTGGCGCGTCATGACCGGCGAAGGCGGGCACGCAGCCTTTGCGGCCCGTACAGAACGCGAGTGGGAACTGACCAAACGCCTTCAAACCACGCATGGCTATGTGTCGAAGGAATTGGTCCTTTCCGGTTCAGGCTTAGACGCGGTGCACAGAGCTTTGTGTGAGATTGATGGTGTGGAATGGGCGAAGACACCGCCTGCGGAAATCATGCGCCGGGCCAATGACGGTGACCAACTCGCGCGTGATATCTGTGAAATTAGAGCAGGGGCAACGCTGGATGCACTCGGGGACGCGGCTTTGATCAATGGCACGCGCGGCGGTGTGGTGATAACGGGCGGCGTAGCAGAACGTCTGGTTGATTGGCTCGCGAAACCTGAAGCCCTGTCGCGCTTTTTCCAACGGGGACCCATGAGCCATTACATGGAGCCTATACCTATTCGCTTATTGATGGAGGGTGAGGCTGCCCTTATTGGTGCGGCAGCTTTGCACTTCGATGAGGATATCGACGGATGATTAACTTAGCCACTTTCCGTGAAGCCTTGCATGGCGCTCCGATTGTACCCGTTCTAACCGTGACCAAAGTTGAGTATGCGGCACCCTTGGCGAATGCATTGCTGTCAGGTGGATTGAAGAGCGCCGAAGTGACTTTGCGGACGCCGGTCGCATTGGAAGTCATCGCTGAAATGAAGGATGCCGCGCCAGACTTGGTTGTTGGGGCAGGAACCATTTGCTCAGAAGGCGATGTCGACGCCGCATTAAAAGCGGGTGCAGACTTTCTGGTCTCGCCGGGAACGGGTCCGGAATTATTGAAATCACTGGCATATCATGACGGTGTCATTCTTCCGGGGGTCGCGACGGCGAGCGAAGCCATGGCGATGTTTGAGCAAGGCTATGGGGTCTTGAAATTCTTCCCAGCCGAAGCCTCTGGTGGCGCGAACTTCTTGAAATCGCTCGCCGGCCCATTGCCGCATATCGACTTCATGCCAACCGGTGGGGTCAAACCTCACAACGCCTTGGACTATCTGACTTTGCCCAATGTCATTGCTGCGGGCGGCACTTGGATTGCCTCTCCTGAAGAAATGGATGCTGGAGATTGGGCCGGAATCGAGGCCAAAGTTCGCGAAGCAGCTGAACTCGGTAAGGGCATCTAAAATGAGTAAAAAGACGGCAGGGTTGAGAGGGCGCAGCGCGAAAATCGTGGCGACGCTTGGGCCCGGCAGTTCTGCGCCAGGAACCATTCGTCTTTTGGCGGAAGCCGGTGTGGATGTGTTTCGCTTGAATTTCAGTCATGGCGAGCAGGAAAAACACAAACAGACTTATGACTTTATCCGCCAGACGGAGGACCTGCTCGGTCGTCCTTTGGCGGTCCTCGCCGACTTACAAGGACCAAAAATCCGTGTGGGCCTATTTCCGGATGGGCAGTTGCAGCTCAAAATGCGCGGTGAATATGACTTGGTGGTCGGCCGGGAGACAGATCAAGCGGATACGATCCCGGTCCCACGCGCTGAAATTCTCTCTGTCTTAGAGGTTGGTGACACCATTCTCGCCGATGATGGTTTGTTGATTTTTACCGTGATTGAAGCTGGGGATCGGCCACGCGTCCGATCAGAGCTACCGGGTGTGCTTAAAGATCGCAAAGGCTTCACCGTGCGGGGCAAAGCGCTTCCGGTGCCTGCGCTTTCTGAGAAAGACCGCAGCGACCTCGCTTTTGCCATTGATATGGGCGTCGACATCATCGCGCTCTCATTCGTGCAAACAGTCGCCGATATCGAAGAGGCGCGCAGCCTGATCGGCGACAAAGCGATGATTGTGGCCAAATTGGAAAAACCCGCCGCCATCGAGAATTTGGAAGACATTATCGACGCCACTGACGCCGTTATGATTGCCCGCGGTGATTTAGGCGTCGAATTCCCTCCAGAAGAGGTGCCGCTGATCCAACGTAAAATCGTGCGGGTGTCACGTAATGCGGCCAAACCGGTCATTGTGGCGACCCAAATGTTGGAAAGCATGGTCGAGAATGCGGCGCCAACCCGGGCTGAGGCGAGTGATGTCGCAACCGCCATCTATCAAGGCGTGGATGCCGTTATGTTGTCGGCCGAAACGGCGGTTGGTCGGCATCCAGCGACCGCTGTAGTAATTATGAATCGAATCATACGTGCTGTAGAGAAGGCGGATGATTATCGCCAAGCCCTGGTCCAATATGATGGTGGTGGCGAAGCGCGTAATGATGTCGATACGACCGCGAAAGCGGTGATGGAGATTGCCGAGCGGAACGATACGCCATTGGCGCTTCGAACGGGCGATATTTTCCGCCTCGCTCAATTCTCGCGAGTTCGTGGGCGTCAGCAAATTCTCTATGGATCTCAAGATGATAAGCGCTTGAGGCAAGCTCAATTGCTGTGGGGTATTCATGCGGCGAGCATGGTCCCTGAATTTGATTGGTCGCGTCGATTAATGGACACAGCTGCCCTAACGGGCCCCGTAACCTATGCCAAATGGTGTGGGGGAGACGGCGTTTGGGCTTGGGAAATGGGTGTGGAAAGCTAGCCGTTTAGCAAGGCTTCACACGGCTGTGAGGCGTTTACCCCCTTTATTACTCTTCCGCGAATCCCCATAACCAGCGCTGGAAAGAATTTTACCGGCTTGCCCGGATATGGAGATGGCCATGACAGACGCAGCGAACAGCACGCGCCATACAGAGATTTTGATTATTGGTTCTGGCCCAGCGGGCTGGACGGCGGCGGTTTACGCAGCCCGTGCGATGCGTGACACGCTGGTGGTCGCCGGCTCGCAGCCTGGCGGTCAGCTGACCATCACGACGGACGTTGAAAACTATCCGGGCTTTGCGGAAATCCAAGGGCCTGAGCTGATGGAGAAAATGAAAGAGCATGCCCTGAAAATGGGCGCCAATTTGGCTGAAGACCATATTACTTCAGTCGATTTCGACTCGCGCCCTTTTACTGCCGTCGGCGATAGCGGCACGGTTTACACCGCGGATTCCGTCGTCATTTCGACTGGAGCCCAAGCTAAATGGCTAGGTCTGCCCAGTGAAAACAAATTCCAGGGGTTTGGAGTCTCGGCCTGTGCGACTTGTGATGGGTTCTTCTATCGCGGCAAAGACGTTGTTGTGGTTGGCGGTGGCAACACGGCGGTCGAAGAGGCGCTGTTCCTGACCAATTTTGCTGAGAAAGTCATCCTAGTACACCGCCGGGACAGTTTGCGGGCGGAGAAAATCTTACAGCATCGTCTTTTGAACCATCCGAAAATCGAAGTGCGCTGGAACACGGTTTTGGATGAAATTCTTGGCGACGAAACTCCGCTTGGCGTAACCGCAGCGCGGTTGAAGCATGTGGATACGGGCGCGGTTGAGGACGTGCCGGTGCACGGCGGTTTTATCGCGATCGGCCACGCGCCGTCGACCGAGCTGTTCGTCGGCAAGTTGGATATGCATGATAATGGCTATCTCATCACCGAGCCAGATTCGACAGCGACCAATATCCCCGGCGTTTTCGCGGCGGGTGACGTGACCGACGAGACGTATCGCCAAGCCGTTACGGCGGCAGGCATGGGCTGTATGGCCGCGCTCGAAGCTGAAAAGTTTCTCGAAGAAAGCAAGGCCCTGCAAGCCGTCGCTGCCGAATAGGCTTTAGAGCATTTCCGCCGCGAGGCGCTCCGTCACAGAGCGTTTCTCCGACTGTAGAACGGATTGCAGAGAGCGGGCGCGCGCTTGCATCACGCGCTCGAGTTTGGAGTCCGTGGCGCAGGCGTCTGCCGCTGTCAGCACCTGTGTGATTTCCGAACGGTACTTGCGCGCGTTCAGTGCAGTTAAGGCCCTGGCATATTGCCAATGGACGGAGGCGTCATCGGGCGACAGAGCCACTGCGTCTTGATAATGTTTGCGTCCCTGTTTGACGGATGCGCCCAGCATAGAGGCGCCAATGGCACCGCCGCGACGGCGTACTTCGATGTGCCAGACAGATAAAAAACCATGCGCGTAAACGTTTGCAGGGTCGTCCTCTAGCACTGACTCGACAAGACGTTTCGCTTCATCACCATAGCCAGAGCGCAATGTTTGGCGCGTGGTCATCGGCCGGGTTTTCAATGAAAGCGCGATCGCGAGTTGAAGCCGGGCTTCGATATGTTCCGGCGCCTCAATCAGGGCCTCTCTCGACAATTGTTCTGCTTGATCAATCAGATCAGGAGGAGGAGTGAAATCCTCCACACTCATGGCTTTCGCGAGCAGGCTGCGGGCTGCAAATGCGAGATTGTCTGGGGTGTGCATGACATCAGCGGCACGCGCGGCATCGCTGTAACGCCCTTCTGAGAACGCGATCCTATGCGCCTGTTCCTCCGCTTGTGCAGCGGTCGGCCAGATCAATACGATGAGTATCACGAACCAACGCATGAATGACATATTAGCGTATTCACGCGTGTCGCCCAATCACAAACTCGCCAAACAGGCGAAATTAATGGGGCTAGAGACTTAGTATGCGTTTTCTAGACAGGCTCTCTATATGCCGGATGCATAAGGAAAGGCGTGGGGCCGTTCCGATCCCAGAAACGGAGCCAGACAATGGCGAAGAAAGACAAAAAAGACAAAAAAGCGAAAAGCGAAAAGAAAGCCGCTAAGAAGGCGCGCGCTCAATTCATGGGTGCTGCCATCGAAGCCAAAGGTTTTGACGTCGCTCACAAAATTTGGCTGGCCGGCGTTGGCGCCTATGGCAAAGCCTATGACGTTGCAGCCGAAGGTGTTGGCAAAGTCAGCGGCCAAGGCGAAGTGATGTTTGAAGACCTGGTCGCGCGCGGCGAAGAGATTGAAAGCGATGTGCGTGCACGTCTTTCGTCAAACACCGCAATCGCAAAAATGACCGAGCAAATGAACCGCGTCGCTGAAGAAGCTTCTAAGGTTCGCGGCCGTGTTGTTGAAGCGACGTCTGAAGCGACGGATGCTGTTACCAAGTTCCAAACCGAACAGCGTGAGCGTTTGGAAGCCCGTATGGAGCGTATGCGTGAGGCGCTTGGTCTGAAGCAATTCTCTCTGAAAACCAAAAAAGCTGAGAAGCTGCACAGCAAGCTCGACGAGCTGGAAGAGCAAGTCGCTGATCTGCGCGCGAACGCTGATGGTGCCGATGACACGGTCAAAGCACGCGTTGAGCGCTTGAGCGAGGAAATCGCTTCTGTCGGTGCGAAAGCGAAGAAAGCGAAAAAGGCGAAGAAAGCTAAAGCTGCGCCAAAAGCAAAGGCTGCGCCTAAAGCGAAAACCGTTACCAAGCCTGTTGCGGCAGATCAGCCTCAAACAGACGAGAATGGTCGCCTGGCGAAACCATTCGGTAGTGCTGACGATCTGAAACTGATCAAAGGTGTCGGTGCTGTGCTTGAGCGTCGTTTGAACGAAGCGGGTATTTTCCACTTCTGGCAAATCGCCGGTCTGCGCAAAGCCCAAATTGATGCGCTGGAAGCTGTATTGCGTTTCCCAGGCCGCATGACTCGCGACAATTGGAAAGCCCAAGCGCGGGCTTTGGCGAAGCGTGTCACCGGCTAAACGCTTACAATTTGCTCATGCTCTTAGCCCAAGGTTTGCAAAATTGCCACTCTTGGGTATAGTCTGAGCTCAGTAGAGTAAGTGTATAGTGTTAAGGGGAGGTCTTTTTGGCCTCCCTTTTTCTATGTCTTCAACACGAAATGTGTGCGCAAATCGCCGAATACATTGCGATTTAGAGTAGATCACAAGTGACGACTGCAACGACTCATCGAAGGTCAATCTGTATCAAACTGGA
>JABSQA010000048.1:5475-23819 GCA_013213825.1 Henriciella sp. | reverse complement strand
CAATATAGGTGGCGGTAAGTGGCGGGTCTTGAGGCGCTGTAATGGGGCGGTCATTGGCGGGCGTCGGCGACGCGCTGCTGGGGAAGAAGCCGTAAAAATGGCCCGAATCCGCGATGTCTTCATACAAGCGGAGCGTGATCGAATCGCCATTATCCGCGGTGACATTTATCACCACAGTTTCAATCAGATCCGAATTGCCATTCTGGCCTAAGTCCACAACGCGAACGACCATCAGTTCGCCAGACAGATAGGTTTGCGCCGGCACCAGGCTCACCGGCAGTGACGTGTCGAGTGTCTTCTGGCCGAGCAAGGGAACCGTATCGAACGAGGAGAATGGTCCATTGAGGTCGCCAGAGGGGCTGAAGTCAGACCCGTTCAACTGGACAGAAATTGCATCCGGTACATTCTCGACGATGCGGAAAAATTCAATTTCAGAAGGGGTTCGACGGGCCTCGATTGTAAATGCGGCCTCATTGGTCGGAAGGATAAGGGTTCCATTTGTGGTGTCTTGGCTGACATAGGCGGTATTGGTGACACGTTCCCCGAGATCGGCCATCGCCGTCCCAGCGATCGTCCCAACCATCGCGCACACACACGCGAGCCACCGCAAAGCGGCATAGATGTGCTTCCACCCGAAGCTCATCCCCATTATCTCCACCATGACGCGGCAGATGTCTTTGTATCTGTCCGCAAGCTCAAAATCGGGCAGATCTGGCGCTACCCTATGCGGCAAACGCTACGCTTCTATGGTTACTATTTCGGCTGGGGATTCGATGAAATTTGATCGAAACGCGGAAAAAATGCAGTTATTTTCGTGTTTTATTCGATTTTGTGAATTGAAAAATCGCGATCTTAGACAGCAAGAAGTCCCCACTGTGCAAGCGAAGCGGGGACTTTCAGATTTGGAGCTTAAGCTGCGTTCGTTATTTGACCGTAGCTCGGATGACAATCTGGCCGATCTCACCTGCGGCGAGAATTGCATCTGACAATTGGATGGCACAGGTCGCACCTGTTCCATCACAGTCACTGGTCGCTGGTGTGGTCGGGAAGGTCAGAACCGGCCCAACGCCGCCAATACCTGTATCATCATCAAAACCCGTCGCCGTCGTGGTCGCCAATGCTGCAGAGACGAACGTTACATCGGCTGGCAGGATATCATCAATCACGAGATTTGTTGCGCTCGCTGTGGCGCCTGTATTCTGTACCTCGATGACATATTCGATACAAGAGCCAGGCACGGCCTTAGAATCGGCCACAGCACTTGCTGTCGCGCAATCTGTTAGCGCCACGAAAGGATCCGCGATGCCAGGTTCTTTGATCACAGAGACCGTTTTCGCCGCCGATAGATCTGGCGACTCAACTTGGATAATTCCGGTCGCTGCGAATAAGCCATCCGCATCACCGCCGGCTTCAGCCGCCGCTACGCCCGTACCATCCGCCAGGACGTTCTGAGCGCTACCCTCAAGCACGTTCGCGCCGCCCGATGCTGCCGTTACGGCGGCCGGGGAAGCTGACGCTTCATTCAAGAAGGCGGTCGGGTTGCGCACTTCGGCAACCAAAGTCACGTCATCTGTAAACGTATCCGTGATACCCGCAGCGATCGTACCCTGCACTTGCACAAAGACGAGCACACCTTTTGGAACATCGCCGGTGACAAAAGCAGATCCTGCTGCTGCACCGATCGTGGTCTCAGCAATCGTCGTGAAGCTCCCATCATCCGCCGTGCCATTATCATTGGCGTCGACCATATAGCGTACGACAATCGAGCTCGCATCAAATGTAGACGCACCTGAGTCCAGATCATCTACTGAGAATGAATAGGCCGCCGTATCATTGCCCTCGTTTACGACTTCGAAGGTCAGTGTCGCATCCGTGCCCGGGACCGTCGTCAGAGTGCTATTGGTCGCCGTGACGATTAGATCGACTTTCCGGTCGACGGTGAACAAGGTGGGTGTCCCTTGCACAACCGCGCCCACTGGGGGAGTCGCATTGTCATTTGTGATAATCGGCTGCGCCGTTCCCGACACGCTATAGCTCAGCTCAAACGTGTTAGAGACCGTCGTGCCCGCCTCGGTTAGCGTATTGTCTGCATGTGCAGCATTGGCCAAGCCCAGGCATACCGCCACGGCCAGGCCTAAACGGGAGGCATGCTCCCGCACCTGTGAATAGTTCATTGTCCGCCCGCTCCAATTTTTTGTAAGCGAGGTCAGTGTCTCACAGAGGTATTAATACGTTGCAAAAGAGACCGTTAGAATTGCCAGAACGCCTGTATTTACCGGCAAACAGCGGCGGCACGGTCTATCGCGGACGATGATCCTGCGAGCGAGAAGTGATAGGTCACCCGCGTATTTCGCGCAGAAGTTGCTTCGATCCGGAGTTCGCTGCCGCGTTTCAGCTGACGCACCAAAGCCGGGTCGTCGCTGTCTTGCGCAAACGCTTCCCGACCGACGCCAAAGAGGGTCCAATCGGCGCGACCGATTCGCGCTTTACCGGGCAGGTCGCCGCGCAATTCATACCCCACTTTCAAGCTTGGCTGATTGCGCGCTTTGCCCGAGCGCCAGTTCGAAACATAGAACCAAACGTCGCCATGATCGGCGGATTTCGGGGCTTTGTCAGTGGCCTGGGTCGCCGCATAACATAGACGCTCGCCGCCAACATCCTCAGTAAATACAACCCAATCTGAGTATTGTCGGACGACGCTTGGCGCCGCCAGCGCGGGCATGACCGAGGTAAATGCAAACGTCCCGAGCAGGGTAAGAACAAGACGGCGCATATAAACTCTCCTATGTGCAATAAAATATATAGCCAAGCCTGAATTTCTTCTGTATCAGTCTTAGGGCTGAAATAAGACACTCAACATTAACGGGCGATTATGGACGTGTTGTATCGTAAAGGTTGCAATTCTCTCGGTTTAGGCGCTTTATACGAGTGTGAAGCGGCGCAGGGGAAACGCGTGTCCCTCGAAACCACAGGTAGCGACCCGACAGAACGGGAACGGCTGGCAGATTGTGTCGAGCAGATTGCAGCGGCGCGATCGCGCGCAGCCTTTGCCGAAGTGTTCGAATATTTTGCACCGCGTTTGAAAAGCTATCTCATTCGTCTTGGCAGCGGCCCCTCAAGCGCTGAAGAGATTATGCAGGAAGTCATGCTCAATGTTTGGCGCAAAGCCGAACAGTATGATCGCCGGCAAGCATCTGTCTCGACCTGGATTTTCCGCATAGCCCGTAATCGCCGTATCGACAGCCTTCGGCGCACCAATAAGCCGGAGCTGGACGCTGAAGATCCGATGCTGCAACCTGCTGAGATTGAGCAACCCGACATCACGGTGAACCGCGCGCAAATCGAAGAGAAAGTGCGCGAGGTGATTGAAACGCTTCCCGAAGAGCAACTCGTGCTCTTGAAAGCTGCTTTCTATGAAGGGCTTTCCCACTCTGAGATTGCGAAATCTTACGGTCTGCCATTGGGCACCGTGAAATCAAGGATTCGCCTCGCATTCATGCGACTTCGCGGATCCTTAGAACGCGACCACTAACCCTAATACTGCAATCTGGAGCTGCATTTGCTTGACGATAACCTTGATCCGACAATATCGCTGGATGTGAAGGACGGATTTGAGGGAAATGCGACGCCCATGGGCAAAGCGACGATCAGTGATTTCGGGGATGTCTACAGTCATTATGCTGCAGGCTGTTTAGACCCGGCTTTTTGCCTCTTGGTAGAGACCCAGGCGGCATTGCGACCCGATGTGGCGCGGGCCGTCGCGCGCGCTGAAACCATTGCGGGCGTATTCTTGGAAACAGAAGAATCCGCCGCCTTGAGCGACGGCGCCATCGACAAAGCCTTTGCCATGATCGATGCTTTTGAGGCTGGCGAACGCGCGGGTGGGACCGCCGTCAAAATGGCCAGCGAAGGCTTGGATGAATTGCTGGCTTTGCCAGAACCCTTGCGCGAAACCGCCTTACAGTCGTTCCAATCTCAAAAGTGGCAGGGTCTGACGCAAGGCATTCGCCGCCTCAAACTCGAAACGGGTAGCCAAGCCGAAGTTGAACTGTATCGCATTGAACCCGGTTGCACGGTCCCCAAGCACAGTCACAGCGGCAGCGAGTTTACTTTGGTCGTGGCCGGCGGGTTTAGCGATGAGACTGGCAGTTTCGGGCCGGGTGATCTCAGCCTCAAAGGCCCCGAAGACACCCACCAACCCACCGGGGATATGGATGGCGTTTGCTATGCCCTGGCGGTCAGAGATGGCGGCTTGCGGTTTACCGGCCTAATGGGCGTGGTGCAGCGCCTGATCGGTCAATAATCAGCGAACATTCTCAAATTTACGCGTTTCAAACACGGCCAGCACTTGCTTGAGTTCACGACCACGTTTGAGCACTTGCCCTTGCGCGCCCAGAACAGAATAGGCGCCTTGCATTCGGGCGAGAGCCGGGGTTTTGACGACCGTCCAATTCGGCGTTTCCGCATGGCGCCGGAAAATCGCGAACACGGCCTGGTCTTTATACGCCCCAATCGCATAATCCTTGGCCTGTCCTGACATCACCAATCGCCCATAAACATCGAGAATCAGGCTCATTTCATTGCGCTGGAAAGCAATTTTTGGTTTGCGGGAGGTCTTCTTAAGCGGGGTAATCTGTGTCATGAAGTGTAAATTCGGTCCGTTTTCCTTTCGGGTGACGCATTTTTAATCCAGATTGCGGCAGTTTTGCCTCAATCGCGCCTTGCGGCGGCCACCGATTAGCATCAGTTTGCAATTGTCGGGCGGCGAAGTCTAGCAGTCTTTCCGGACCCATCAGCCCCCCCAGCCCCCCGGGGCGACTGTTTTGAGCCGCTCGACACTTTTACCATGTAGATTTTAACGGCGCGTTCCTCGAAATCGGAACGCGCCGTTTTTTATGAACGGAAATTTAGCTGCACCATATTGGTGATCCCTTTACTGGCCTGGTTTAACGAATGAGATTAACCTTCTCGTTTCAACCAACCGCGACCCCAAAATGCTCGATCTCCACAACTTGAGAAAAGCGTTCGGTGACCATGTCGCGGTCGCCGATTTAAGCTTCTCGCTCAAACAGGGCGAAGTGCTTGGGTTTTTGGGCCAGAACGGCGCAGGCAAATCAACCACAATGCGTATGGTGTCTGGCGTTTTGGAGCCAGATGCAGGGGACGCGTTGATCCATGGCCAGTCCATTATCTCTAATCGACGGATGGCCCAAAGCCAGATTGGCTATCTTCCGGAAGGGGCGCCACTCTATCGCGACATGACCCCGGTCACGTTCTTGCGCTTCATCGCGGACGCCCATGGTTTATCGCGACCAGATCGCAAGCAAGCGGTTGAGCGGGTGATTGCGGATGCGAGGATCGCCAGCGTGGCAGGTAAACCCATCGCCGCATTATCGAAAGGCTATCGCCGCCGCGTTGGCCTCGCCGCCGCGCTGATCCATGATCCTCCTGTGCTGCTGCTCGATGAGCCGACAGACGGACTAGATCCGGTTCAGAAACGTGCGGTCCGCGCGCTGGTGGCCCGGATGGCACCAGAGAAAGCTATCGTCATTTCCACACACACATTAGATGAAGTGCCCGCCATGTGCTCTCGGGTCATTGTCATCGATCAAGGTCGAAAGGTCGCTGACGAGACACCCGAAAACCTGGCAAATAGCAAGCCAGGCGGACTCGAAGAAGCGTTCATCTCTCTCGCCGAGTCGCGGGAGGCTGAAACGTGCTAGACTTAGAATGGCGTGGGACACTGACCGGGATCAAAGCCGCCTGGCGCCGAGAAATCTCGGCCTATTTTGCGACGCCTTTGGCCTATGTCTTTGTCGCAATCTTTTTGCTCGTCTTGGGTGTGTTCACTTGGGATCTGTCTCGCTTCTTTGATACGGGCGCGGCGGATCTAGGTCCGTTCTTCTACTGGCACCCCTGGCTTTTCATGATGTTCATGCCGGCGCTCGCGATGCGCCTCTGGGCGGAAGAGACAAGCCACGGCACATCGGAGCTCCTACTATCACTACCGGTCAATCTTACCGGCCTTGTCATAGGCAAATTGCTGGCTGCATGGACCGTCGCGGCTCTGGCCCTAGCATTGACCTTTCCTTGGTGGATCAGCGTCAACATTCTCGGCAGTGCTGATAATGCCGCGATCGCTCTAACCTATGCGATGAGCCTGATCATGGCCGGGGCATATCTCGCCATCGGAGCGGCCGTTTCCGCACTGACGCGCAGTGCGGTCTTGGCCTTTGTGAGCGGCGTCCTGGTCGCATTTATATTAACCGCAGCGGGATGGCCCCTGGTCTCAGGCGCCGTTGCGGACATGTTTGGCGCCGCTGCGGGCGATGCGATCGCGCAATTCTCGTTTCTAACTCATTTCGAAACGGCGCAGCGCGGTGTGCTCGAACTGCGCGGCCTGCTCTTCTTCTTTGGCTTTATCGCGCTCTGCATTGCATTGAATACACTGTTCGTGAGCCACCGCCGCGGAGGGGCGCAATGAGTGCGCGTCGGTATCTGATCCTTGCCAGCGTCCTTTTAGTGGCAATTTTTGGCGCTGGTAATTTGCTGATTCAATCATGGACGGCGAGTGCACGCGCCGATTTCACCGAGAATAATCTATTCACGCTATCCGACGGGACGCGGTCGACCCTGAAAGACTTGGCCGAGCCAATTGATCTCACCTTCGTCTATACGCGCAGCGTCGGTCAGGAATTTCCTGCTGTTAGAGCCTATGCGGTGAGGGTGCGTGAATTGCTAGACGCCTATGCGACGCTTGGCGGTGCCAATATTCGCCTGCGAGAGATCGACCCAGCGCCCTTCTCGGAAGCTGAGGATGAGGCCCTCGCTGCAGGGCTGGTGGCGGTGGATACGAATGGCGGCGATCCGCTCTACTTTGGCTTGATTGGCCGCAATGCCGTCGATGATGAACGTGTCATTCCCTTCCTTGCACCTGAGCAGGAAAGCAGCTTGGAATATGACATTACCCGAATGCTGGCGCGCTTAGATCGGCCAGAGCCGGCACGGATCGGCCTGCTTTCGACCCTGCCCGGCATGACCGCGCTGACCGACGAAGCGGGCTATGCCATTCGCCGTGAAATGGGAAAGACATTTTCGGTCGAGATCTTGGATGAGAATTTCATTGATCTTCCCGCTGAAATGGATGTGCTGATGCTCGCCCATCCGCCAGAGCTGACCGATTGGCAGCTTTGGCAAGTTGATCAATTCATCCTGCGCACCGGCCGCGCGCTCATCTTGCTGGACCCAGCGGCAAAGACAGCGCAGGGCAGTGGTCCATTCAATATGACCAATCGGCAAATACGTTCAGACCTTGATCGTTTTTCTGAAGTCTGGGGCGTCAGTCTGGCTGAGGATGCGATTGCCGATACACAGACGGCGCTTTCAATTGAAGCGGATGCCGGTGAAGGCCGGACGACTGTGTTGCAGCACCCGCTTTTCTTATCTGTTCCGCCAGCTTTGATGTCTCGCGTCAATATCGTCACCGCGGATTTGACCCGGACGGTCAATTTGGGCGCCCCCGGTCGCTTGATCCTCAATGATGGTGCACCGGGTCAGCGCGAAATCCTGATGCAGACGGGCGTTGCGCCAAGCTTTATTCCTGCCGATCGCGCCGCGTTGGACTTGTCAGCGGGCGATACTGTGGCGCTGTACAGTGCCACAGACACCGGCCCTGCGCCGTTGGCGGTTCGGGTTTCAGGACCATTGATCAGTGCCTTCCCTGATGGCGCGCCTGTGGCGGATATTCCGGACGATCCGATCTATGCGGAACTCGCCCGCGCCGCGATTGAAGAAGCGCCGCCGCATACGTCCACAAATGCGGTCGATGCCGATATTATCATCCTCGCTGATGCGGACATGTTAGATGACGGCTTGCATCTCGACCTCTCATCAGGCGTCGCATTTGCTGACAATATCAGCTTCATATTGAATGCCTTGGATAGCCTTTCCGGCGGATCCGAATTGATGAGCCTGCGCGCCCGGGCACCCGGTCGTCGCCCGATGACGACCGTGGATAATATGCGCGAAGCTGCTCAAGCGCGATTCTTCAGCGAACAAGCCCGCCTTGAAGGACGTTTGGCAACCTCCCAGCAACGGTTGGAAGAACTACAATCGATTGGCGCCACAGGCGGCTTCTTCGATGGCGATGTCAGTGCAGAATTGAATGATGCTGAGCGCGAAGAATTGGCCCGTTTGCGCGAAGATATCGTTTCAACCCGCGGCCGTTTACGTCAGATTGAGCGAGACTTCCGGCGCGACATTGATCGACTAGAACTTAACCTGCGTCTATTTACGATACTTGGTGGACCATTGCTGATCGGCCTGTTTGGTGTCCTGATTTTCGTGCGCAATCGGCGGAGGGCCCGCATATGAGCCAGTCGCAAGCGCAATCGCGGAAAAAAGGCGTCTATTTGCTTGGTGGCTTGGCCTTGGCCCTCTGGGTCATACTCGGTCTGACCAGTCTGACTTCTGGTGAATCCCGTCATACCCATGCGCGAATGGGCGATCCCGTATTAGAGGATTTTGGCGAAACGCGCGTCGATTCCCAGCGGATTCGTTTCACGCTGGCCGATGCAAGCTACACATTGGCACGGACCGCATCTGGCTGGACCTTGGAAGAGACGGGTGGTTACCCGGTCCGACCGGACCGGTTGGCAGAACTCGCCGGGGGGCTCGAGA
The DNA here is from genome assembly GCA_013213825.1 of Henriciella sp. Lineage (GTDB taxonomy): Bacteria > Pseudomonadota > Alphaproteobacteria > Caulobacterales > Hyphomonadaceae > Henriciella. The sequence goes on along the minus strand of JABSQA010000048.1, from coordinate 15,140 downwards.
CGCTGAGTTTCGATGAGAAACGCACCGATGATCCCTATAAGCATGATCGGATCGGATTGGGCCATCCCGCGGAAGATGGCAACGGCGCATTGATTGAAATCTTCGGCGCGGATGCTGACTTGATGCATAGTCTAATTATTGGACGCAAAAGTGAGACGATTTACGTGCGTGATCCTGAAGACGCGCAAACTTATCGCGCTGAAGGGACATTGCCGCCATTCTACAATCGTCGAGCCTGGTTAGACCTCAACATTATTGAAATTGAGCCCTCGGCCATTCGATCTACGCGTATCACAGATCCTCGTGGGCGGTCTTTATATCTGCGCCGCACCGAAGGCAGTGATGCCCGCAGCTTCCGGCCTGCACCCCCGTACCAAAATGATCGTTTAATCTCCCGTCTCGCCGCCTCAACCACAGCGCTCGCTGTGACCCGCCTTAACCCTGTTGATGTGAAACCTGTCAGTGATCTCACCACGACGCCGATCGCACGGCATATTAGCGAGACATTTGACGGGCTGGAGATTGATCTTCGCGCTTATCGCGAGCCATTCGGGCTTTGGGTCACGTTGCGTGCGGTCGAAGCCGGCGAAGGCGCGCGACGCGCCGCTGCGATTAACGAAAAAGCTGAAGGCTGGGCGTTTCGGATCACGGATTACGATTTTCAAGATTTTACGCCTGACGTTCTCAGCATTGTGGAACGGGAGAATTAGCGCCCCGCCACACGCATCCCGAACCGCATCACGGGTAGAGCAATCCCTAAAACCGCGCGCTCAAACCATCCCTGTGCAAACTTCTTGAAATAGCGCTGCAAACTGTCGGCTTTGTGCCGCGACACGGTTTGCCGCGGCGCGTCTGAGGTCGAGCCATAATGCAACGCCCCGGCTCGAGGATCGTAGAGGACTGCTCCCCCCGCTTCACGGCAGCGTCGACACAAATCAACATCCTCAACGTGCAGGAAATAGCCCTCGTCGAATCCATTCAGTGCCGCCAGACTATCCTTTGACGTTAAGAAAAAAGCACCTGAAATGACCGGCATCGACACAGGCTCAGATGGTGGGCTTGTCCGCTCGAGCGTCCATGTGTTCCAGCCCAAGAAACTGGTCATAGCTCGCCACAGAGTCAGCTCACGCCGACGCGGACCACGCTCTTCACGACCGAATATGTCATAGATGCGGCCGCCAACGATCCAGGGGGTCGGGCAAGCCTGGGCGGCTATTTGCATGCCCTTGACCGAATGTCTGCGCAGAACGGCATCAGGATTTATCACCAAAATATCGGGGCCGTGCGCTTTGGCGACGCCGAGATTCACGCCCGCTCCGAATCCAATATTGCCATGGCCGGAAAGCCGTTGAATCTGCGTCTGCTGATCAACGAATTGATCGAGCCAATTCTGCATATCGGTAGGATTGCCATTATCGACGATGACGATGTCCGTGACCTCAGGATCGCTGACTAGGGCGTATAGGCATTCTTTCAAGCGCGGGCCGGTTTGATACGAAACGACGACTGCGGAGACGGCTGAACCCGTCATTCCGGAACCGCCTCGTCGTGACGCGCACTGAGCCAAACCACAGCGGCGGCGATGACCACGCTGGCCCAAAAGGCCTCATTCCACATGCTGTAAGCAAAGCTGCAAATGGCAAAACAGGCCCCGACCAGTCCCGCGGCAGCATAGCGCGAGACTTTTGGCCACTCGCCAGGCGGCTTCAATCGCCAGCCCAGGAAGAACAGAAAAAAGGCCGCCAGCAATGCGCCGATCATTCCTGTCTCGGCCCAAACTTGCAACGGCATATTGTGCGGGTGGATCGGCACGACGGGATAGACTTCCCAGGCATAGGTGTCGCCATATCGGGTTGTCGCGTCCGCCAGCCAGTCTGGATGATCGCCAAACTTGTCCCGCCATGTGTGCGACGCTTCAGGACCATGCCCGATAATCGGAGCCTCACCAACCTTCGAGCCGACCAATTCCCAACTATAGGATCTCGAAAAGAAAGAGCGTGGGAGCGGCAGACCCGTCGCCCGCAATTGCGCCAAACCCCAGCTTAGTAGGCTTGGCGCAGCGACGATGTAAAAGGCCAGCGATGTGAACAAGACTTTGAATCCATTGCGCGGCATCCACTTCACAATGGCCATGGCGATCAACATAAAGCTGGCGCCAAACGCGGCGGTTTGATTGCCGGTTTGAGCGAAAGCTGCGATCGCTATCACGAACATCGAGATGGCGAGGATCGGGCCATATTCTGATGAAGAGCGGTGCCAAAGCACGGCGAGCAAGAATGGCAAGAGCAGCAAAAACGATGTCGCATTGCGCAATAGATTTTGCGGCATCTCTCTCACGGGATCACTGATCGGCGCCAACAAAGCCAGGATTTGCGGCATAAAGATCGCTGTCATCACAACGCCAAAAAACTGCACAAAGCCAGCAATGGTGATGACCTTTAAACTGGTTTGACCACTGCCCGCTGTGACCGCGCCCGTGGCAACAACCACACCGAGACCAGCAAGCGCCGTCAACCCAAACCGCATCCCAGGCATGTCCATGGAGAACGACCCGGCAAACACATTGCCGGTCAAAAACTCACTGGCTTCAGGCGACCAGAAGCCCGCCGCGACCACCCATGCAATGAAGCTCAGAATGGTAATAGCATAAATGCGGAATCCACGGACCCGGACATAAGCCAATCCGATCAAAGCTGCGATCGCGACCGCACCGGTATACCCTTGTGCGCCCATATAAGCGATGATGGGCCAAAGAACGAGGATCGCAGCCAGGAAAGGCGCAAATGTTCTCGGGCCCATCGTCATTTAGGAACTCACTTTACGCTTCAAATCAGGCGCGAGCGCCTCAAATGAAAGCATAGACAGTCCTTCTTCCAAGGTCACGATCTCTTGTGCTTTAGAGCCAAAGCGGCGCAGCGCCAGTTTTCGCTCTTCCGCTTCCCGCGCGCCAACGACCGCGATGACCGGGATTTTTTGCAATGAGTGCTCGCGAACCTTGTAATTGATCTTTTCAGAGCGAAGATCCGTTTCGACGCGCAAGCCAGCATCTCGCATCTCTTTCGCGACTTCGATCGCGTAAGCGTCCGAACTCTCCGAAATCGTTGCGACAACCACCTGAACCGGCGCAAGCCAAAGCGGAAACGCCCCGGCATAATGCTCGATCAAGATCCCTGTGAACCGCTCGAGTGACCCGAACAGTGCACGGTGGAGCATGACTGGACGATGACGGTCGCCGTCTTCGCCGACATAAGTCGCATCAAACCGTTCCGGCAAATTGAAGTCGACTTGTAGCGTACCACACTGCCAATCCCGCCCAATCGCGTCGCGCAGGACAAACTCTAATTTCGGACCGTAAAATGCGCCTTCGCCAGGGTTGACGCCATATGGCAGACCTGTCGCCTCTAAAGCATGCATGAGCGCCGCTTCAGATTTGTCCCAAACGGAGTCATCGCCAATCCGCGCTTCCGGTCGATCTGAGAACTTGATGCGCACATCCTCGAACCCAAAATCCTTATAGATATCGAGGATCAGATCGACGATCGTTAAACACTCATCTTGCAATTGCTCCGGCGTACAGAAGACGTGAGCATCATCCTGCGTGAAATGTCTGACACGCATCATGCCGTGCAGGGCGCCAGAGGGTTCGTATCGATGCACTTTGCCGAATTCCGCCATACGCAGAGGCAATTCGCGATAAGACCGCTGGCCATGATTGTAGACTTGCACACCACCCGGACAGTTCATCGGTTTGAGTGCGTATTTGCGCTCATCCGGCATCACCGTCGAATACATATTCTCACCAAACTTTTCGGCATGGCCTGATGTTTCCCACAGCGAGTAATCGAGGAGGTCCGGCGTGTTAATCTCGACATAATCTGCCGCGTCTTGGCGACGCCGCATGTAGGAGATGAGCATCTGGAACAGTGTCCAACCTTTAGGATGCCAGAAAATCGATCCTGGGCCCTCTTCCTGCATATGGAATAGGTCCATCTGACGCGCCAGTTTCCGATGGTCCCGCTTTTCGGCTTCCTCCAAGCGATGCAAATGAGCTTTCAGGTCCTTTTCATTCGCCCAGGCCGTACCGTAGATCCGCTGCAGCATTTCATTATTGCTGTCGCCCCGCCAATACGCACCGGCGAGTTTCATGAGTTTGAACGCCTTGGGCAATTTACCCGTGCTTGGCAGATGCGGTCCACGGCAAAGGTCAAACCACTCGCCCTGCTTATAAACCGTGATCGGTTCGCCAGGCGGAATGATATCATCAATGATCTGGGCTTTATAATTTTCCCCAATCGACTTGAACGTTTTAATCGCTTCGTCCTTGTCCCAAACTTCGCGAATGATCGGATAATCGGCGTCGATAATCTCCGCCATTTTCTTTTCAATCTTTTCGAAATCATCGGACGAGAAAGGTTCGTCACGGGCAAAATCGTAGTAGAAGCCGTCATCGACGACAGGACCGATCGTCACTTGCGTGCCGGGATATAGCGCCTGGACGGCTTGCGCGAGCACATGCGCCGCATCGTGCCGTATCAGCTCTAAGCCTTCCTCATCTTTGGCCGTGATCAAGGCAAGTTCAACATCGCCCTGAAGTGGACGTGTCAAATCATAGAGCTCACCATCGACCTTTGCGGCGAGGGCTTTTTTGGCGAGTGAGTTGGAAATACTCACTGCCACATCATAGGGACTGGCGCCGTCCTCATATTCTCTGACTGCGCCGTCGGGAAGCGTGACTTTTATCATCTTGCTAGTCTTTTCATTTCTTGTCTGGCCCATGATCAGGAAATGGGCGTTCTGTCAAAGCCCAATCTCCGTACTGCCATGGAGCCCAAAAGGGTGCAGATTTCGTTTCCAACGGAACCGGGTCATATCCTGAACTGCCGCCAGGCCGACATCGGCTAAAGCGCGCGAGCGTCATCCAGAAGCCTTTCCAGAAACCGTGCCTGGAGACACATTCCGCGCAATAGACACTGCACGTCGGCTCATGCCGACAACTCGCCCCGAACATCATAAAGACGGGCGAGAGAGTCAGTTTGTAGACTCTGAGCAATCCAAAAGCGATAGAACGGCGTAGGCCGGACATGGGAAATCCCCAATTGATTCCTTGAAAACGGGTGTAAACGCTAATGCCTCAGGCGAACAGGGCGCGAGCCCTTTATTGCGCTGAGTTAGGCCGCGGGCAGCGCGTCAGCCACCGCGGCCCTGTTGGTTCGCGCGGTTTCTATCGCTTCCAATATGGCCTCATAAGCCAGCATGGTCGACGCGTGGCGTGGCGGGTAATCGCGAACCCCTTCCAAATGCCGGAGCTCATAGAAGCGACCGCGAGGCGGTTCGCCGCCATCCTTGAGCATGGCACGCAACTGATCACGCGCTTCAACCAATTCAGCATAGGTTGCGCCGACCGCATTCTCAGACAGAATCGCTGTTGCGGCTTGGCCGAGTGCGCAGGCTTTTGGATCAACCGCAATCGCCGTCACAGTCTCGTTGTCCTCCGTCAGATTAACGTCGACACGGACTGTTGAACCGCAAATACGGGACACTTTTGTCGCAGAACCATGCGCATCCGCAAGGCTTCCGACGTTCGGGATGTCGGCTGCAAGCTCTAAGACACGGTTGTGGTATAAATCGACCATGCAGGGTAAATGGGCAGAAGATTGGATCGCGTCAATGATTACTCTGGTGAAGTATCGCATTTACATGTCATAGTGCGTTGGAAACAGGAGGCCGTGAAGCAAAATGATCAAACACCTTTTCGCTGGATTACTAGTCTGCTTAATCCCCTCGGCAACGAATGCGCAGTCCGCGCCCAGCGCGCCCGAGGCACAGTTCATTCTCCAAGTTTCAAGCAATCTCGATTGCGATACACTAAATGTTGAATTGCGCTCCGTGAGCGGAGAACATACGGGTAAACTGGTCTATTCGTCCAACGCTTTCAGCGCCGCATCCCTGCCAGCCGGCACGTACCAGTTTGGACAGGTCACTTGCTTTGATGGCCCAAATGGAACGCAGGCCTTCGACGCTTTGAAGACCATGTCGGGGCCCTTTCAATTGCAGCCTGGTCACGCCTATCTTTCTGGGAAACTGGTGGTCATGCAGACGGAAGATACGGCCGTCCAAACTCTGCCGGATGTGGTCGACAATTGCGTCCGTGGGACAAGTCGATTCCGCAAAGAACCAAGAGATGATTGCCGCGATGGCACGGGCATAAAGGGCGACCGGAAGACGGCGAGCGCCGTGAATTTCTATGCGCCGCTACTCACGCCGGACGAAATCGCATCTATTCGCTCCGCCTTCTCCGCAACAGAAGAACAACTGATCTATCTACCGCTGCGAACAGGCTGATCTCAGACGAAGGGCAGCACCGCCCAAACACGCATCAATATATAGCAAGCGCCGGCCAAGCTTCCTCCAGCCAGAAGCAGGACGAAGCCGTCGCGCGCCGTTATGGCGAGGCCAAACAGCAAAACTGTGAGGCTTGGAATCAGAGGTCCAAACGGCACAAATCCCAATGGGAAGGTCACTAGCGCCGCCGCGACGCAAGCCAATGCAACGATTTGGACAAATGGCGGCCCAGTCAAGAAGATTAAGCGCGGTTTCAGGAAGCGATCGACGAAGGCCACATATTTGTCTGCAGCAGCGACCCCCATAATCAAATGTTTACGTTCAAAACTGAATTCGAGCGCCTTCTTTGGCACCCAAGGATATTTCCGCCCAAACACCATTTGAATGGCGAAGATCAGGATAATGAAGGCGATCAAGAAATTCGCGCCTGGAATAATGGTCAACGGACTGATCGCGACAAAGCCAAGCAGCAAGAGCACCGGGCCATAAGAGCGCCGGCCTACCGCGTTGAGCAAATCGGCGACGGTCACAGTTTCGCCTTCGGTTTCATTGCAGAGCGAACGGAGCAGCGTGCGTAAGTTTCGGACTTGAGCCATAAGGCTTGTCTAAGCTGAAATCTGACTCGGTGACAATTCGTTTCGGTTTATCGCGCGGGCCAATGCCAACGCGGTCTCGCATCCCCCTCGATAAAGGTCTCGCCGGTTTGTTTGGACAGCTCGACCAAAGTGGCATCTGCGTCGAGCAAGCTCGTGACCAAGGTCCGATTGTGCGAAACCACCACGATTTGGGCGTCTTCACTGACAGACTTTATCAGGCTCGCCAGCGCCGGAATGACCGAACTGTGCAAGCTCGATTCAGGCTCGTTCAAGACCAAAAGTGGGGGTGGCCGAGGCGTCAGCAAAGCCGCTGCGAGCAGGATGAAACGCAATGTCCCATCGGATAGTTCAGACACGCTAAGCGGTCTCAACATTCCATGTTGAAACATGACGAGTTGAAACAATCCCGCCTGTACTTCGATATTCAAGCGCGCCCCGGGAAAGGCCAAATCAATCGCTGTGTCGAAGGCGTCGCGGTCGCCAATCTCGAAGATTGTCTGAACGGCGGCCGCTATATCGGACCCGGTCGGATTGAGCGTGGTTGTGCGCGTGCCGATTTGAGGTTGCCGCGCCGGAGCCGCTTCATCCGTGCGCATGTGATCGTAGAACCGCCACGCCGCCAGTCTTTGTCGTAAGATGGACAATTCCCAGGGCGCATGTTCGCCGACCACTTCCCGGATCATTGAATCGGAAGGTCCGAGACGGGTGGTGAGTTGGATCTTTTTCTGGTCATTATCTTTGACGCGCACGCCAGATCCACGTCGATCGGCGATAAGTTTGGCAGGAGTGGGTTTATCGCCCATCCAATAGACTTCGCGCTTGATCTCTGGATCTTCATTGAACAGCGACGTCCCATCTTGCCCAGGTAGACCGAGTTCAATGGCATAGCTGAGCGTGTCTTCAGTGAAGCCGAGTTTGAGCGCGTATCGACCTTTGCGCACCGTGCCTTGGATCGGCACCGAACCATCGCGCATACCCCGGGAGATTTGTTCGGGGCCCGCCCAAAGGACGCTTCTGAACCCGCCTTCGCGGGCAATCGATGCGATGATGCGATCATCGGCAATATCGGCTAAAAGACGTAGCGCCTTATAGATGCTCGACTTACCGGTCCCATTGGCGCCGGTCACAACAGTCAACTGGCCAAGCGGTAGAACGACATCGCGGAGCGACCGATAGCCCGAAATTGCAACTTTGCTGATCATGCTCAGCTCTTTCTGCGCGCCCACCTAAGGTCTGGCAAGTGACAGTTATTCTAAGTCCGGCGCCAGGTTGCGCCGCCCGCGCTGTCCATAATCTCGATGCCTTCTGCCGCAAGTTCATCTCGAATACGATCCGCTTCCGCCCAATCCTTGTCGGCCCGCGCCTGAATACGGGCAGCAACCAAGGCCTCGATGCGCGCATTCTCATTACTATCGCCGCCTTGTTCCCATTCGGAGGGGGACTTGGTCAAAAGGCCGAGCAATGCTCCCGCGGCCAATAACTCTGAGCGCGCTTCCGCCATGGCGCCCGCATCCTTCCGATCGGCGGCGCCATTGGCTGCACTGGCAAGGCGAGAGAGCTCGGCCAGCGCAATGGGTGTATTGAGGTCATCGCTCAGCGCTTCTTGCACGCCCGTATCAATCGACTCACCGCCCTCTGCCGCCCATACACGACGCAAGGCGCCGTAAATGCGGTTCAGAGTCGTCTTCGCTTGTTCGAGGAGATCTGTCGTCCAATCGAGCGGGGCACGATAATGTCCGCTCAACATCGCAAAGCGAATGACTTCACCGTCCCATTCCTTCAACAGGTCATTCAACAGAACGACATTGCCCAAAGACTTGGACATTTTCTCGCCCGCCATATCGAGGAAGCCATTATGCATCCAATAATTGGCCAAGGTTTCCCCATGCGCGCATTCTGACTGTGCGATTTCGTTTTCATGATGCGGGAATTGCAAATCGATGCCACCGCCATGAATGTCGATGGTTTTGCCGAGATGCTTGGCGGCCATAGCCGAACATTCGATATGCCAGCCGGGTCGACCGCGCCCCCATTTGCTGTCCCAAATGGCATCCTCGGGTTCATCTGGTTTGGCAAATTTCCACAGCGCGAAATCTGAAGGGTCGCGCTTGCCGTGGTCAACATCGACGCGCGCGCCAGCCTGATTATCGTCCAGATTGCGCTTCGAAAGACCGCCATATTCTGGCATTTGCGAGACCTGGAAAAACACGCCGGCTTCGGTCGCATAGGCGAAGCCTTTGCGCTCCAAGGCTTCGATAATGTCGAGCATCTCGCCGACATGATCTGTGGCCCATGGAATAATGGTTGGTCGCAACGCGTTCACTGCCGCTGCGTCTTCATCATAGATGGCGGCATATTTTTTGGTGATTGCTTCAATCGTTTCGCCGGTTTCGCGGCTGGCCGTGATGATCTTGTCTTCAATGTCGGTGACATTGCGCGCATAGATAACGGCGTCTGCACCATAAACCGTACGCAGCAAACGAAACAAAGTGTCGAAAACAATGACCGGTCGAAAATTGCCAATATGGGCTCGATTATAAACCGTCGGGCCACACACATACATTGTCACACGTGACGGGTCTTGTGGCTCAAACGCACGCTTTTCGCGTGCCAATGTATCGTAAATTCGGATGGTCATAAGTGAAGCTCATCTAAGGGATAATAGAGGTGTGCGAAGGTACGCTAAGGGCCAACAAGCCTTAGCTGCAAATACAGGTGCAACAGTTC
>JABSQA010000048.1:0-5465 GCA_013213825.1 Henriciella sp. | reverse complement strand
AGCGCATCACTTACTCCGTCTTCGCGTCTGCCCATAAGCGAAGCGCTGCGGTTTGGCAATGATCGCTAACGGGTTTTGATTGTTCGCTTGGTGACCTTCGTGAGCGAACTGGGCGGAGTTCAAGTTTCATTAATCGCCACAGCTTAGGCGAAAATCGAAAGCTAGGGGATACATCAAACGCCGATCATCGGCGCTAGGAGATGTATGCGCCGCCCTCTCAAACATGCCGAATGGCTGACTCTTCGACGAATTATCGTTCTCGGGTGGGTCGTACTGGCTTTGTCATGCCTCCCAACCATTTACCTGCTTTCGACGTCCAGTGGAGGGTATGACGTAAACGGAAACCTCTTGGGCACTGACTATTCCGCCTTTTGGTCGGCTGGGCGGTTTGCGTTGGAGGGTCATGCCGGTGATGCCTACGATTTAGCGCTTCAAAAGGAACACCTGCGCAGTTTGTTTGCGGAGCCGAACACACGACTAACGGCTTGGCTGCATCCGCCGACATTTTATCTTGTGGTTACCCCATTAGCCACACTTCCCTATTTAGTTAGCCTGGCGTTTTGGGTCAGTTTCGGCTTGGCGGCTTTCTTCAAAATGATCCGAAACATCGATCCAGGCGCCACGGCGCTTTTGCTTGCGTTCGCATTTCCGCCGGTTTTAACCAATATTCCAAACGGCCAAACGGGTATGTTATTCGCGGCTCTTTTTGGAGGCGCATTAATATGTCTTCCGAAACGACCTTATTTGGCTGGAATTATGATCGGCTTGATGACGTTTAAGCCGCATCTTGGACCACTCATTCCGATTGCTCTGCTGATTGGAGGTCACTACAGAGCAGTTGCTTCAGCCACGCTAACAACATTGTTGCTCATGCTTATCTCAACAGCCTGGCTAGGGCCTCAGATCTGGTTGGATTTTTTGCAGTCGTTCGAGATCAGTCGTGGTGTCATACTCGAGTCGGGCGGCGCAGGTTGGTACAAATTTCAATCCGTTTTTGCGGCGTTGCGAAATTGGGGCGTTCAGGTTGAGCTAGCCTATTTATTGCACGGGGTTATCGCTTGCCTTGTCGCGATTGTGGTTTTCCTAATCTGGTTCCGGCCTGTAGATCAAAGTTTGAAATTCGCCTCCCTGATTGCTGGAAGCAGCTTGGTATCTCCTTACATTTACGACTATGATTTGGCGATGTTGGCGCCAGCCATAGGCTGGGTCATCCTGCATGCGCTCAAACATGAGTTTTTGGCCTACGAGAAAAGCACAATCGCTTTCGTTGCGATAGCGCCTGCGTATTCTCGGGCGCTGCCAGACGGTTTGCTAATCCCGTTTGGCTTGCTGGCCTCGATCTTATTGTTCGGGATCATCGCGCGGCGCGCATTGAGCGCCACAAACTTGGTAAAGTTGAAACAGATGGAGATCGGCTGTTAAAGCTCGCCGATTTCGATCAATGAGTTGGTGCTCGCCAGAATCGCATCCTTTGCGGGGATATAGTCGATACCAAGCGTCGCTTTAGATTTGGCGTTGGTGAAACTCCGCGTCTTATCCAATTCGGGCACGATTTGTTTCAATGTTGGATTGACTACGGTGAGAAGTTTGACCAGCCAGCTTGGCAGCTCGCCTTTCGGCAATTTCCGATCCGGATAGGCTTCCCTCAACACATCGCCGATCTGAGTAAAGCTCAAAACCGATTCACCTACAATGAAGCGCTCGCCGGACGCTTCTGGTTTTTCCATAGCCGCAACATGCGCGGCTGCAACGTCGCGAACATCGACAATACCGAATGTGAGTTTCGGGAAGGCCGGGACTTTGTTTAACATGGGTTGGGTCACCAATTCCAGCGAGGCCGAGACATCGCCGCTCATGGCTGGGCCGAGCACCGCGACCGGATTTATCGTCGCCAATTCCAAGCCCGCGCCATCACCTTCAATATAATCCCAGGCCGCTCGCTCCGCGATCGCTTTGGAGCGCGTATAGGCCGTATTGTCTTTGATATTGTCCGGATTGGACCAATGGGTTTCGTTCAGCTCATCTGGTCTTTGATGGCCCCAGCCATAACCGATTGCAGCGAAAGACGACGTCATGACGGCGCGTTTGACTCCGGCCGCCTTGGCCGCACGGAGCGCTCGCAATGCGCCTTCGCGCGCCGGGATAATGAGGTCGTTTGGATCTTTGGGCAGGTTGTTTGGGATCAGCGATGCCAAATGCTGAAGATAGGTCACGCCCTCCATGGCCGCGTCCCATCCATCGTCCTGGGTCAAGTCCGCGCTAACCAGTTCAATCTCAATCGGTTTACCGGCATAGGCGCTCAAAGTGGCATTGAGCTTTTCAGCCTTGCTGGCAGACCGCGCAGTGCCCCGCACCTCATAGCCTTTGTTCACCAGAGCGAGAATTGTATGCGACGCAATGAATCCCGTCGCACCCGTCACCAATACCTTTGTCATCACCATCCTCCATTTTGAGAATTGTGAACGATATATTCTTGATTCACAATACCTGGATGGTCACGTTTTCGTTTTGGCATTCTGGCGTTCGCGCCAGCCAATATAGAAGGTCGACACGACGATGATCGCAGCGCCCACCCAAACACTGATGCCAGGTACCAAGCGGAAGACCCAAAAATCGGCCACGGCGGACATGGGCAAACGCAAATAATCTATCGGTGATAAGAAGGATGCGTCGCCAATGCTCATCGCATAGATGAAACAGAACTGAGAAACGAAGCCGCACGCCGCCATTGCGAATATCAGTCCCCAATCTTGCAGCGAGACATCTGTCCAGAAGATGAAGACGAAGGGCGCCAGTAAGACGCTGGAGAAGAGATTGGCATATAAAAGCAGGACCATTGAGGGCAGCTCAGCGCTTAAAAACTTCACCAAAACAATGGCGGAGGCGAGGCTGAACGCGCTGATCAAAGCGACAAGGCTACCGAGGTTAAGCCCCGCCGGTTCGAAAGCGCCGGGCTGCCAAAACAAAAAAATGCCAGGCATGACCATAACCATCACGCCGAGAAATCCGACGATCAATGCGCCCCACCGATGCGGGCCGACAAATTCTCGTAGCACGAGCGCCGCGAGCAGAGTGACAAAAAGTGGCCGGGTAAAGCTGATCGCGTTAAACTGCGCCAAGGTCAGCGTAAAAAAATCTGACACAGCGACAATCGCCAGGGTAAAGCCAAGTGTGCCGAACAGACTGCGTACGACAAGCAGGCCCGGTCGTTTCGTTTTCATCGCCCCAAAACCCAGATGCGCGACAAATGGAATGGCCAGCGCCATGCTGAAGAAGGCGCGCCAGAAGGCTAAGAAAACTGGGTGGACGTCCGCGGAGAGGAGCTTGTTCAGCAACAAATAAATGGTGAAACCAATCGAGGAGAACACCATCAGAATCGCACCGCGCAGATTGCCTGACAGTCTCGATGTGTTAACCGGCTCGTAACCGGAACCCTCCTCCTTATCAGACATGTCTCACTTCTCCGCAGCCGATATTGACGTCATAGACCGCCTTTGGCGTTCAATACCACCCGATCATGTTTGGACCGGCTGGTCGGCCAGCGGTGAGACCCCGGAGGAGATCACGCTCTACCGCACTCAGGCGCACTGGCGCCGCTTTCCGTTACGCAAGTCAAACCAGGAATTTATTCTGTTTGATGACAAGGATCGTGAAGTGGCGCGCTCGAAATCGCTCGAAGATTTGCTGAAACAAGTCGAAGCGATTCCAGGGCTCGCCGATCAGGCGCCCTGACCCCCGCGCATCGCTTCTGCCATCTGTTCGGCTTGTTCCGGCGTGATGCCGAGCGCCTCAAGCAATGGCCCGCCAAGCTCTTCATTCCAACTATGTGGCGGTCCAACCGTCATGCCGCCATCGACCAAGAATTCACCGCCGGTGATAAAACCCGCAGCGTCGGTACTGAGATAGGCGGCCATATTGGCGATATCTGTTCCATGCCCGATACGGCCAATGGGTTGCATCGCACCGCCAGCCTGCGACACCATCTCAGCCATTTGATCCGCCTGCTCTCGCGGCAGACCCAGGGACGCACCAAAGATGGAGGTCGCAATGAAGCCCGGCAGGATCGCATTCACACGCACCTTGTGTTTGGCGAGCTCCGCCGCCGCGAGTTTCGAAAAGTGTGCGACCGCTTTTTTCGCAACAGAATATGTGATCGGCGCATATCCTGCGCAGACGGCAGAGATGGACGAGGTGTTGATGACGCTGCCACCGCCGCGCGCGATCATATGCGGCAAGGCAAAATGGGTGCCCGCAAAGACAGACTTGAGCAAAAGGTCCATGGTAAAGTCATAGCCCTCCGCATCAAACTCTTCGACCGTGCTGGATGTGCCGCCACTTCCGGCATTGTTCCAAAGAATGTCTAATCCACCAAACGTGTCGACAGCGCTCTGCATCAAAGCCTTGAGTTCCGCCATATTGGTGACGTCGCAATGCTGATAGGCCACCTTGTCTGCACCAAACCGTTCGACCAAGGCCGCGCCTTTTTCATCCTGAAGATCGGCCGCGACAACTTGCGCGCCTGCCTCCACGAAGACCTCTACGCCTGCCGCCCCAATGCCGCTGGCCGCACCGGTAATGACGGCAACTTTGCCTGATAGATCGGTCATGATTTCCTCCGCTGTCTTTTGCGACAATGGGGACGTATGCGGCGGGCATCGTCAAGGACAGTCGTCGCGGCATGGGCCTAAGGTGCGCCTTGAAGACAGGTTTCAGAAATCTCCCAACCGAGATCTTGCATCATGCCTAAGAGAATGGCGTCTAGCCTATGCCGGGTTTCGCCTTGGCCACTGTCCGAAAGCATGATCGGGCTGGCCCGGCGCGGGAATTGCGGAATGTGGGACACAGAGAGTGGCGTGACGGCGACGGGATAACCGCCATTCGCGCGGCGCGCATGCTCTCCCGCAAAATGAAGCGTTGGATTCGCCAAAGCATAAGTCAGCTCTAGTGATGGGTTTGCGAACGCCATTAATGTCCGCCCATCGCCAAGGGTTAGGAAGGTGTCATACAACATTGGCGTGCCATCGAGATCGGGCAGATCGAAGGTCCATGAGAAATAGGAGATGAACTCGTTCGGCAAACCAATCGATGAGATGGGATCACCCTGCCAAGGCGTAAATGTTCCGCTGGATATGCCCAGACCATGCGCAATTTCATGCAGCGCGACATTGATGAAGTCGACTTCGCCTTCCGCAATTTCTGTCTCTTGCGTGTAGTACCAATTGTCTTTCTCACGCAGAAAAATGTTCATATCATCTGTGTCATCGACGCGTTCGCCGCGTAGCGCATTCGAGAGCGCGGTCGGGTACCACACGTTTTGAACGGGCAGATGCGAGTCATTGCGAACCCCGTTTGGCAGGGCAAAACCTGTCGGGCCATTTTGAATCCAGCTGACATGGACATGGATCGGAACGTCGTTAACGAGACAGCCCGACTATAATTCGGAGGCACGCTCAATATCCGCCTGC
>JABSQA010000047.1 GCA_013213825.1 Henriciella sp. | reverse complement strand
ATCAATGACAGGGTTGTCACTGCATAGGCGGTGGTAATCCTTGTTGTTAGACAAATAGAACAAGAGGGTAGACTCATGAATACAGCACAACAATCTCCATTTCATGAAGGTGAACAACTTCTTCAAACACGTTTTGGTGTACGTGAAAAGATGGAACGGTTTGGCCGTCAAGTCATTCGTGAGTATATGCCCGATCAACACCGTGATTTTTACGGCCAGTTACCCTTTATCTTTGTTGGTCATGCCGATAAAGAGGGGTGGCCATGGGCATCGATTGTCTTTAACGAAGCAGGTTTTATTTCATCACCTTCAGCAAAAGAATTAACCATCAATGCCTTACCTGTCGCAGGCGATCCATTAAGAGAAAGCTTGGCTTTTGCTAAGGATGAAAATCTACGTCTAGGTTTGTTAGGTGTTGAGTTAACTAGCAGACGGAGGAATCGTTTAGCGGCGTGGTCAGGGTGTCAGCGCTCAGATGGGCAATACGAGACAGATAAGTGTCTCCGCCCGGTGCATCCACAATAATGATCTCGCACGCCATTTTCAGCCGTTCAAGAGAGGTGTAGAAACGATCCGTTTCTTCACGCTCTGCAAGATCTAGATCACGCTCTGTGCTCGCATCGACGCGGATGATCTCCGGCATGGGCAATTTAGCACCGGTCGATTGCATCCAGCGCATGCGGTTTTCCAAATATCTTGTGAGCGTTCGCTGACGCACATCGAGATCGATGACGCCGACTTTGCTGCCCATACGCATCAGCGCAATCGCAAGGTGGATGGACACCGTCGATTTGCCGGCGCCGCCTTTTTCGTTACCAACAACGATAACCCGGCACTGTTTCTGTGCCGGGGTAGAAAGTGTGAGTGTGTCGGCGGAATCGCCTAAATGTCCGTATCCGTCGGCCATCGCCGGGGGCTCTCTCCGTTAGGTCATTACGCGGCGTGTTGGTGCTCTGCGATGTGATGTTCGTCTTCAAAGCTCGGCGCGTCATCGAACAAGAAGACGCCTTCGCCACCGCTAATCTCTTCCTGGGCTGGAATGAACGGCGCGTCCGCCTCGCCGTCAAACAACAGGTCATCATGGTGGTGGATGGCGCAGGGCGCTACAGTGGTCGCTTCAATCAGGAACGGTGTCTCGCCATGGATCAGAGACAATGCCTCTCGCAGATCCGACAAGCTCTCGGCCAGTCCGTTCATCTCATTAGAAAGCTTGACGCGCGCTGCTTCGACCGCCGCTTCAGTTTCGAACAACCAAGCATCATCCGGCATCAAACTGGGATCAGTCTCCGGTTCAAGGCTGAATTTCGGCATAGTCGGCCGAGCCTGCCTTGTGTAGAGGGTTGCACAAGCTGCGGTGAACAGCGCTTTCAGGCGGGGAAGGATGTGCTTTCTCATGTCTTAAAGAATCTCCGCAAAGGGTTAACAGGTCGTTTACGAATTCGATTCTGGAGCGAATGTAATGATTAAATCTCCAACGCGGGTGCGGACCCTCAAAGAATTGCGTGAAATCTTGGCGCCGCATCGCCGTGAAGGCCGTCGCATTGGGTTTGTTCCCACCATGGGCGCGCTGCATGATGGCCATGTTTCGCTGGTCCGTACGGCGCGCGCGCAATCAGATGTCACCGTCGCCAGTATTTTCGTGAACCCAACTCAATTCGCGCCTGGCGAAGATCTCGACACCTATCCGCGAACGGAGGAGGCGGACATTGCCCGTCTTGCTAAAGTTGGAACCGACATCGTCTACTTGCCGAGCGTTGACGAAATGTACCCAGAGGGCTCGGTGACCAATGTCCGCGTCGAGGGCATGTCCGATCTATTGGACGGCCAATTCCGCCCACACTTTTTCTATGGCGTAGCGACAGTCGTGGCGCGCTTATTCGTTCATGTGCAGCCGGATGTCGCTGTCTTTGGGGAGAAGGATTATCAGCAGCTCCAGATCATTCGTCGAATGGTCCGTGATCTCGGCTTCGCGATTGACGTTATCGGCGGCGCGACCGTGCGGGATGCGGATGGTTTGGCGCAATCTTCTCGCAACACCTATCTATCAGAATGTGATCGCCAGACGGCAAACACCATAAGCGGCGCCTTGCACCGTGCCAGATGCCGCATCGCCATTGGCGTTCCTGTCGAGGTCGCGCTGGCAGAGGCGCGACAGCGCATTCTGCAGGCGGGCTTCACCAAGCTCGATTATGTCTCGGTGGTTGATCCGATGACCTTACAAGATGTGCCTAATGGGGTTCTTGGTGCCGGCGTTGCGGCACGTATTCTTGGGGCGGCTTGGATGGGGCAAACGCGCTTGATCGATAATATGGGCATTGGTGAGGCGTGATCACAAATTCTAGTCATCGCGACGGAAGGTCTTGTCTCCCCTGATCCTCTGGCGCATTCGTCCAAAGCAAGTTTGGAGGATTCTATGACTGCTAGAACGAAGCTTGGTATTGGGACATCCCACTTTTTAGCAAGCGGTGTCGCCGCTTTACTTTTGGGCGCATGTGCGACCGCCATACCAGAAGCGGATCCTGTCGTCGCCGAAACGCCAACGGTGACCGAAGCTGTCGACACGGCCCCGGCAATCTCGGCACCGAGCTTCTCCGCAGACGGCATCGCCGCGCTCGAGGCCCAAATGGCGAGCTATGTGACTGACGGGCGCGTCTATGGAATCCATACACGGCTGGTCCAACGGGGCGATGTGATTAGCGATGTCCAAATCGGACTGCGTGGGCTCGAGGCCCAAGCGCCAATCACGGACGACACAATTTACCGTATTTATTCGATGAGCAAACCCGTGACCGGCGTCGCAATGATGATGCTCTATGAAGAGGGCAAGTTTGAACTCGATGACCCTGTGACCAAGTTCGTTCCAGAGTTTGAAGGTCTAAAGGTTCTCGACGGAATCAACGAAGACGGTTCGGCGAATGTGGTCGAGATGGACCGTCCCCCAACCATGCGCGAACTCATGTCTCACACATCTGGTTTCGCTTACGGACTCACGGGCGTTGATCCGGCGAACGCGGCGTTTCGGGATCAGAAAATCCTCGAATCCCCCGCCCTGCAGACGTTCATCGACAAAGTCTCGGATGTGCCGCTTTTATTCCAGCCCGGCGAGGCATGGTTCTACAGCGTAGGCATGGATATTCAGGGCCACATCATCGAGAAAATAACTGGTCAGACATTTGGTGAGTATTTGCAATCGCGCTTGTTCGACCCCCTCGGAATGGTCGATACGGGGTTCTATGTGCCGGACGAAAAGTATGACCGGCTCAGCGAAGTTTATGGCTTCGATCCGGAAAGCGGCGCGCTCGTACCGGTTCCATTTCCGGGTGTGATGTTCCGCAAAGAAACGGTGTCGTTCGAATCCGGCGGTGGTGGATTGGTCTCAACCATGGATGATTATGGCCGGTTTATCCAAATGTTGGTCAATCAAGGCGAACTCGACGGGGTGCGGATTCTCAAGCCAGAGACGCTTGAGTTGATGCGCACGAATGTATTGCGTGATGACCAGTTTTTATCTTCCATGGGGATAAACCAGGGCGATATCTATCCAGGCTTAGGCATGGGACTGACGATCGGAACGTTTGAAGATCCCTCCGTCGTCCCGAGTCAAATTCCAGCCGGGTCATATTTTTGGAGCGGGGCCGCGAGCACCTGGTTCTGGATAGACCCCGTCAATGAGCTGTATTTCATTGGAATGGTGCAGATTTTTGAGAGCGGAAACCCTGGCGCACCACTTGAGTTACGTGAAACGTCGAGTGCAGCGGTCTATTCAGCGCTTAGCGCGGAGTAACCGCACCTACTCGTCTTGACTGCCGTCTTCGGGCCACGCCTCAACCGTGCCCTTGAGTTTCAACGTGAGTGGATTGCCTTTGCGATCCACCGCTTTCCCAGCGGCCACTTTGATCCAGCCTTCAGAGATGCAGTATTCTTCAACATTGGTTTTCACTTCGCCATTGAAGCGAATGCCGACGCCGCGGAGCAGGAGCTGCTCATCATAATAAGGGCTGTTCGGGTTCACGCTCAGGCGGTCAGGCATTTGTTCAGTCATGCCGGCGTTTAAGCCGAACTCGCAGGATTATTCAAGCAAGCTGTGATGTTTCGGAGGCGCCGCGTGGCGCCAGGACATTTTCAAGGCGGACAAGGCCGTCGTCTCATCGCAATTGGCGAGTTGGAGCGTGGTTGCGCCTTTATCGCCCCATTTGTTTGGCACTTTTGAAAAAACGCTGGGATCAGCCCCAATCAGAATGTCCTGCTCTTCGGGGCTTAAGAAGACATTCGCCGTCGCGTTTGAGTCCAACAAGGTTGCGATTGTCTTCCCGCGTGGGGCGTCGACGCGGAAACTCGCGCGTTCGAAATGCGGTTTTTCAATCGACAAAGGCAAGGAAAGGGCGAGTGTACGAAATTCGTCGACGGTCATTCCTCAGCACCTCCTGTTTCCGTGCCGACAATATATAGAAAACTTCCACCTTTGATGAGGGGAATTATTCGTTCCGCGACATCTCTCGCGAGAGCAGGGCAGCCCCAAGATCGGCCCAGAAACGCGCGGTCCGCGTGCACATAGTCAGCGCCGTGAATGACAATTAGACGCTCTTCCGCGCGGGAGTTTTGCGGGCTGAGGCCTTTCAATTTTAGCGATAGGCCATGGGCACCGTAATACGTCTTCCCGGTCACATAAGCGCCGAGGGAGGTCATTTTCGAGCCTTCTATATTGGAAAACCGATCCGCCATGCCGTCATGGTCAGGATCAGAGCCGCGCCCATGAGCAACAAGAAACACTTCTGCGCTCATGTCAGTTGTATCGATTAGAAAATAGCGTGGGACATTGGATGGGGCGCGATAATCGATGACGCTCAAATAGCGATCATTGGTGACTTCACTCGCGGCGTCTGCTTTGGCTGCCAAGGCTTCTTGCAACAGGGCGGTGCCGAGGAGTTCATCGGCGGAATTTGCCCAGGCTGATAAGCCGAACAGAACGCCAAATATTGCGGTAATCATCCCTTTAAACGCAGAAAGCATGTCATCAGATATGACATGCTTTCCGGCTAAATTATGACTCTTGATCTGCGCTTAGAAAACGCGTGGGCGCTCGGCTTTCTCAACGTGGAGCCCACATTCGCTTTTTTCTTGTCCGGCCCAGCGTCCTGATCGAATGTCGTTCGGATCTTCAGCTGGCTTGGTGCAAGGCCAGCAGCCAATGGAAGGATAGCCTTGCGCGACCAAGGGATGACGTGGCAGCTCACGGCGCTTGAAATAGGCTTGCACGTCTTCTTGTGTCCAACTTGCCAGCGGGTTCACTTTGAAACGTCCCGCAGCATATTCAAACACAGGCAAAGACATGCGCGCGCCACCATGGAACCGTTTGCGACCCGTGATCCAGGCATCAAAGCCTTCCAGAGCCGGCTCCAATGGGCGTACTTTACGCAGGGCACAACACGCATCCGGATTGGTTTTCCAGAGCGTATTTTTGGGATCTTCCATCAGACGCTCAGATTCATTTGGCGCAATCTCGCGCACATTGGTTAGACCCAACCGCTCAATCAGCTCGTCTTTATAGTCGAGTGTCTGCGGGAAATGCATACCGGTTTCAAGGAAGACAATTGGTAAGTCCGGATCAACATCCGCGATCAGAGCCAGCATCACAGCGCTTTCAGCGCCAAAGCTCGAAACATAAGTCAGGCTGCCCAGCCACTCGCGCAAAACTGAAGCCCGCAAAATGGTTTGCGCAGAAGCACCGCGAAGTTCGTCATTCAAGCGCGCAAGGCGCTGATCTACATCTTCGTCGATCCGCAAGCTAATGTCTGAATAGGGCATATGCCTCAGGCTTTCGCGTGGCGCCTCGAAAAGACAGAAGTCTGACCGTCCGCGGCGGGTTGATAATAGGCTGAATATTCATCCAGCGCTTTCATCACATTAGGTAGGTCGGCCCTTGAGGTCTGATAAGCGTCAAACCCTGAACGGTTCATATAGAGAATCTGATCTCTCAGCACTTCCCCCACCGCGCGGAGCTCTCCGGTATAGCCCAAACGACGCCGCAAGAGCTGTGCTTGGGAGAATCCTCGTCCATCCGCATATTTGGGAAAATCTATTTCAATCAAGGCGATACGGTCCAAAAATGGCGTCAATTCATGCGGGTCATCGGCCGGAGCTAGGCGCACACCAATTTGCTGGTTTCGCGCCAGGATCGTGTCAGGATCTTCTATTAGCTTAGCTAAAGGGAGGCTTATGCATCCTGAAGACGGAAGCTCCGCTCCCTCTTCGATGAAAGTCCAAGAGTCTTCGATTTCGGCACCGTTTTTTATTAAAGGCATACTGGCTCTCCCATCAGAGCCGCTGCCGCGGCCTTCTCCATTTTCGATTGATCCACTGGAACAATCGATTGAGCGTCGCTCAACCTATTCCGAAGCATAGATCGCCTCCTGGAAGGGTTCTACGCCGACGCGTTCAACCGCGTCGATGAATTTCTCATCAGCGCTGGTGCGCAAATCGCGATACGTGTCGACAATCGTCTTCACGGCACCCGGCACTTCTTCGTGTCGCAGCGCCTTACCAATGATCTGGCCCACCGCCGCTTTTTCATCGGCCCGCCCGCCGAGCGATATTTGGTAATATTCCTCGCCTTTTCGGTCGACGCCGAGGATGCCGATATGGCCGACATGGTGGTGTCCACAGGCATTGATGCAGCCGGAAATGTTGATGTGCAGCTTGCCAATGTCCTGCTCGTAAGCCGGGTCAGAAAACACTTTCTGGATTTCTTGGCCGACCGGAATTGAGCGGGCATTGGCCAAGTTACAATAATCAAGTCCTGGGCAGACAATCATGTCGGTGATCAGGCTTTCATTGGCCGTGGCGAGGCCCGCCGCATCCAGCTCGCGATAAACTGTGTAAAGATCATCCAGGGCGACATGCGGAAGCACCACATTCTGGGCATGGGTCACGCGGATATCATCAAACGCATACGTCTCCGCCAGATGCGCCATCACCGCCATTTGGCTGTCCGTGGCGTCACCCGCCAGGCCAGCAATCGGCTTTAGACTGATCGTGATGGAGGTATAGCCCGGCTGTTTGTGCGGATGCAGATTGATCTTGGCCCAATTGGCAAAAGCCGGATCTGCTGCCTTGGCGCGTTCGAACGCATCACTGGTTTCGGCTTTGTCTTCAAAGGCAGGTGGCGCGAAATAGGCGTGGATCCGATCGATTTCTGCTTGGAGCAGGGCGATCTTTTCGCTCGCTTGCTGCGCGGCATATTCTGCTTCGACGAGACGCGTGAATTCTTCTGGTCCTGTCTCTGTGACCAGGATTTTGATCCGCGCTTTATATTTATTATCGCGGCGCCCAAAGCGGTTATACACCCGCATGATGGCTTCCAGATAATCCAGGATTTCGCTTTCTGGGACGAATTCATTGACCATTGCCGCAATGATCGGTGTGCGACCCTGGCCGCCGCCAACATGGACTTCAAAACCCACGACGCCATCACGCTGGCGCATATGCAGGCCGATATCGTGGACACGGATGGCGGCGCGATCATGCTCGGCCGCGGTGACCGCGATTTTGAACTTACGCGGCAAGAAGGCGAATTCGGGGTGGAAGGTGCTCCATTGGCGAATGATCTCACACCAAGGCCGTGGGTCCATGATCTCGTCTTTGGTGGCGCCGGCAAAGTGGTCGGAGGTGACATTGCGGATGCAATTGCCTGAGGTCTGAATGGCGTGCATCTCAACTTCGGCCAGTTCTTCCAAAACGTCCGGAATGTCTTTCAAAGCGACCCAATTGTACTGAATGTTCTGGCGCGTGGTCATGTGCCCGTATCCGCGATCATAATCACGCGCGATCTTGGACAATTTGCGCATCCGTGCGGCGTTCAACTGGCCATACGGGATGGCTACGCGCAGCATATAGGCATGCAGCTGAAGATAGACACCGTTCTGCAGGCGGAGCGGTTTGAACTCATCCTCAAGGATTTCGCCGGATAAACGGCGTTCGACTTGTCCGCGGAATTGATCAACGCGGTCTTTGACGATTTTGGCGTCAAACTCATCATAGCGATACATTACAAAGTGACCCCTTGTTTGGGCATAGCGTGGCCAATGGAGAGCGCGCCTTCAACGCGGCTCACCCATCGTTCGACATTCGGGAATTGCGCTAAATCGAAGCCGCCTTCATGCGCCACGCGCGTATAGGCGACAAGCGCGATGTCGGCGCAGGTGAGGGATTCACCGACCAACCAATCGGTCCAAGTCAGCTGCATTTCCATGACTCCCAATGCGCGGCGCCCTTTGACCATCAATTGTGGGTCAATCTCTTCATCGGGCAGTTTCAGATAGTGTTTCTTAAACCGGCGCACGGCGATCGAGGTTTCGTGTGAATATTGTTCCCAGAACAGCCAGCTATTCATCTGCGCGCGTTGAAATGCGTCATCTGGCACCAAGTCTGATCCTTCGGCCAAATACAACATGATCGCATTCGATTGCGGCAATACACGTCCATCCGGCCAACGCGCGATGGGGACCTGTCCGACAGGGTTGAGCGACAAAAATTCTTCGGATTGCGTGCCGCCATTCAGAATATCGACTTCAACCCAATCATGATCAATATCGAGATAATCCGCGGTCCAGCGCGGCTTCTGACAGTTTCCGGATATGCTATCGCCATAAAGCGTGAGCTTGGTGATTTCACTCGCGGGCATCAGATGATCACTCCATAGGGCACGGTGGGGCCATTGGCGCGAATGCTTTCGCGCAGGGTTTCGCGGCCAGCGACTTCGCCATCAGCCGTGACTTCCATGAAATAAGGATCGGTGATTGACCCCTCTTGAGTCTTTGCTGCGGCGAGTGCTGCTTCTGCAGCCTCACCTGTAAAGACGCCAATTTCTTCAAGATCCTGCGTCCAAGTTTGGTCTGCTCTGAGCCAAACTACATTGCCCGTGGCTGTTTCCCAAGCGGTGACGGTTTTTGGCGTTTCAGGTTTGAGTTTGGGGCGCACTGAAGTCATGCGACAGCCTCCGATGAAAGTTTGGCAAGGGCGTCTGCGGGAATGGCGCTAACCTCGCCAATGACCAGCAAAGCCGGGCCTTTAATTCCAGCGCGGGTGATCAATTGAGGCAGTTTGGCCAAAGTCCCATAGGCGCGAATTTCGTTTGGCCGTGTCCCATTTTCGATGACGGCAACGGGCGTAGAGCTCGCGCGGCCTGCTTGAATGAGCTTTTCTGAAATGACGGGCGCGGTGCCCACACCCATAAACACGACTACTGTTTGTGAGGGTTTGGCCAAGGCCTGCCAATCGAGATCCGGCACTTCGCCCGATTTCGCATGACCGGTGCCGAAGGTTAGCGTTTGGGCATGATCACGATGGGTGAGGGGTAGGCCGGCTGACGCCGCACAGCCCAATGCAGATGAAATACCCGGCACCACGGTCGCTTCGATCCCGGCCTCACCGAGCGCTTCCACTTCTTCACCGCCACGACCGAAGATAAACGGATCACCGCCTTTAAGCCGGACGACGTTCTGACCGGCTTGAGCCGCCTCAATCATGAGCTCGTGAATCTCGCTTTGCGGCACGGTGTGATTGGCTTTTGCTTTGCCGACTGAAACCCGGGTCGCATCGCGACGGACCAGGTCCATAATTTCATCGCTGACCAATCGATCGTGGAACACAATGTCGGCATTTTGGATCAGTCGGAACGCTGTTAGGGTTAGCAGTTCGGGATCGCCGGGGCCCGCCCCGACGATATGAACAGGCCCAATCTTGGCGGCGCTTCTTGCAACGTCTTGTAAGAGCGACTCCATCGCGGCCAAAGCACCGTCCAAATCACCAATCATGGCCAGTTCGGCAGGTGTGCCATTCAGCGCGGCTTCCCAAAACTGGCGGCGTTTCACGCCGTCATCGAGAACTTGATAGACCCGCGGACGAAAATCTCGTGCGAGTTCGGACAATGGGCCCATATTTTGAGGCATCAGCGCTTCCAAACTGGTTCGAACCCGTTTGGCCAGCACGGGTGCAGCCCCCCCAGACCCGACAGCAGCGACAATCTCGCCGCGTTCCAAAATACTGGGGACAGTGAAGTCACATTCTTCCGGCTGGTCGACCACATTGATCGGAACGCCATATTCGCGGGCCCAAATGATGGACTGGTCGCAATTCTCTTTGGTGCGGCAGGCGACAATCGCGAATTTGGAGCGATCCAGCGCTTGGCCAGCCATATCGCGCGGCGCAATCGTGATCCGTCCGGCAAACTCTTCCGCGAAGCCAGGTTCAATCTCCGTATCAATGACGACGGTAATGTGTGCGGTGGTTTTCGCCAGAAGGCGCACTTTTCGGCGCGCTTCTTCGCCGCCGCCAAACACGGTGATGTGAGCCTGGTCTGTATAGAAAAACGCAGGGAAGAGGCGCATCGCGTTAAAAATCCATTCGATCGATCGGTGGCAGAGAAATGAGTTGACGAAGCGGTTTCAGCAACCGAAAGAGCCTTATTCCATTGTTTAGAGAAACTACAATCAAAATCTGGTTATAAACGAAAATTATGTCGGACACCAATGATCGCCTCCCACCGCTCAATGCTCTGCGTGCGTTTGAAGCTGCCGCACGGCGCTTGTCGTTTACGAAAGCCGCGGATGAGCTGAACGTCACGCCTGGCGCGATTTCGCAACATATTCGTCAGCTGGAAGACTATGCAGGTACCCCTTTGTTTAAACGGACGGGGCGAAGCGTGCTGCTGACAGATGCGGCGCAAGCGGCTTTACCATTGGTTCGTGAGGCGTTTGACCAGATCGCCGAAGCCGGTCGGATCATGCAAGCGCCAGCGCGCAAAGGGCGGGTTATGGTCAGCTCTGCACCGAGCTTCGCCGCGAAATGGCTAGCCCCACGCCTGGATCGATTTCACAATGCCAATCCTGGTGTCGAAGCTTGGGTAAGCGCGGACAGTGGTTTGACAGATTTTACCACCGCAGACGCTGATTTTGCGATCCGCTATGGGGCCGGCGGTTATGACGGGTTGAAAGCAGAAAAACTGTTGGATGAAACGGTTTTACCCGTGTGTTCGCCGCAACTTCTGGAGGGCGCCGAGGCCATCCGCAAACCCGCTGATTTGTCAAAGCACACGCTGATCCACGATGTCAGCGCGGAAGTCGATCCATCCTGCCCGGATTGGACCAGTTGGTTGAAAGCGCGTGGTGCCGGCGCGGACGTCGATGGCACGCGTGGGCCGCGTTTCAATCAATCAGCTTTGGCCATTGAAGCGGCCGCGACCGGCCGCGGGGTCGTGTTGGCCAAACGCGCCATCGCCGCCGCCGATATCGCGGCGGGTCGGTTGGTGGCGCCATTTGCTGATGGTTCGATCAGCGTCGATTACGGCTACTGGCTGGTCTGGCCAAAGGGGCGGCACCTAACTGAAGACGTCCGCTCTTTTATCAAGTGGGTGAAAGCTGAGGCGGCGGCGAGCGAAGTGGCCGGCGTTTGAGGCGCGTGCAGTTTGACGTAATCGCCCAAACTGGCGCCCGAGCTCACCCCAATCTCCTCAGCGTCCCGCAAAACGGCAATCGGATACACAACCATATCAACCATCGCCATTAAGCA
The DNA here is from genome assembly GCA_013213825.1 of Henriciella sp. Taxonomy (GTDB): domain Bacteria; phylum Pseudomonadota; class Alphaproteobacteria; order Caulobacterales; family Hyphomonadaceae; genus Henriciella. The sequence goes on along the minus strand of JABSQA010000047.1, from coordinate 12,261 downwards.
AATCGCCGAGAGGGCCAAGGAGCGAACCTTCTCCCAAGCGAGAGAAGCCTGATGCATTCTCCAATACGCGTTCCGCAGCGCGAGCAAAGGGGAGGCTTTGGAGCCAGACGCGTCCTGGGCCTGTAAGCTTAGCGAGAAAGAAGCCTTCACCGCCGAAGATCATGGATTTTATGCTGCCCGCTTTAACGATCTCGTACTCAACGGACGGTTCCATCGCGGCCAGGCAGCCTGTGTCGACATGAAAAGACCCACCTGGTTTCAGCATGAATTCCCGCACGGTCCCACCAGCATGAACAAATGCGACACCATCGCCTTCAAGTCTTTGCAGAATGAATCCTTCACCGCCAAACATGCCTGCCATCATGTTTTTCTGAAAAGCAATGTCGATTGTTACGCTTCTGGCGGCCGCTAGAAAGGCGTCTTTCTGGCAAATTAGGGTTCCACCCATTTTCGCCAGATCCATTGGGAGAATTGTACCCGCATAGGGGGCGGCGAATGCCACACGGGCTTTGCCGCCGCCAGTATTTGTAAACACGGTATTGAACAGACTTTCACCGACCAAGACACGCTTACCGGTTTTGATCAAACTCGACACCAGCGATGAGGTTTGGCCCCGTCCATCACCTGAAATCGTCGTCATTTCCACCGTCACGGACTTAAACATCATGGCGCCCGCCTCAGCGATCATGGCTTCTCCAGGATCAAGTTGAACCTCGACATATTGCATATCATTGCCATGAATTTTGTATTCGATGACATCAGAATAGGTCATGTTTAGGGTCTCCATTTTCTGTGCGGAGACTCGGGTAATATTGTTATGAATTTGTATTGAAAAAAATCAGCAAATGATGACTTTGTATTCCGAGTTTATCGAAATTTGGTTCAGCGTGCATTTAAAGCTTTCGCGTCATCATTTGGCCTACTCTGACATGACCATCTCGCTCATGCGGTTGCGATCAAGACATTTGCGGAAGAGGGGCAATGGATCGTCCCATCAGGCTCAACAAATTCGGCAATCGCGGATCCATAGGTCGTAATCAGCGCCTGAATCTCTTCATCCTTAGACGCGTCCGTCGGATCAAATAGGGGTTGCAGCGACCCGTCCTCGGCGGGACGGCCTAAGAATAGCAAATCGAACAAGACCAAAGTACGCGGGGTTGGCAAGCGCGCCATGCAGGATTGTTGCTCAAGGCTTTCAATGGTCAGTCCCGCATCGCTTGCAACCTGCCGAACCGCCTCAATGTCGGGATATGAGAAGGGCCCGAATGGAACCAGGTCAGCGCCCAATCGCGCGGCGATCAGAGTCTCGAATGCTTCAAAGGCTGGATTGCCATTATCTGCCGCCGTCCAAACCGAAAGCGCGAGTTTGGCACCCGGCTTCATGACGCGCTTCATTTCGGTCAGCGCGGCGACTTTGTCCGGAAAGAACTGCAGACCCTGCTGACAATACAGATGATCGAAGGTGTCGGCTTCGAACGGCAAACGATCGGCCGAAGCTTGGTGGAATGAGATACGGTCCGAGAGTTCCTGGCGTGCGGTTTCTGCCTCTCCGAACTGTAACATGGGCGGGGCGACATCAATGGCGTCTATGACCGCATTTGAAGCGTGCCGCGCAATCGCGCGCGACACGGCGCCGGTGCCGCAGGCGACGTCCAAAACGCGCCCACTGGGCGGAGATTGGGCGATCAGACGATCTGTCCAAGGCTTGAAAAAGCCCGGTGTGAGATATTCTTCGTAAAGCTCAGGCGGTGTACGCCCGGCGACAAATTCGCGGATTAATCCCATATCTTCCCCACCGCGAGCGGCGATGCTCGCCCTGCTGCCAATCTGGATAGCTTACACCAATTCTTTGCTGCAAACCACTTTATTGCGGGGCTGAATCGGGGTTTTTGAGGCCATGTCAAAGCTCTACTTTACCTATAGCGCAATGAATGCAGGCAAGTCGGCCATCCTCCTTCAAGCCGCTTACAATTATCGCGAACGCGGTATGGAAGTGATGTTGTGGACCTCCGGCCATTATGGGGTCGCACCGAGCGCCGAGATGGGAGAGATTGAATCGCGGATTGGATTGCGCGCGGATGCGCATCTGTTTCGAGCGCAAACAAATCTGTTCGATGCCATTGCGGCGCAGCATGCCGATACACCCCTCAGTGCGATTTTTTTCGACGAAGCACAATTTCTGACCAAGGACCAAGTTTGGCAATTGGCGCGCGTCGGCGACCGGTTGAAGCTTCCGGTCTTGTGTTATGGGCTGAGAACAGACTTCCAAGGCGAACTGTTTGAAGGATCGTCCGCTCTATTAGCGATCGCAGATGATTTGCGCGAAGCCCGTACGATCTGTCATTGCGGCAAGAAAGCCATTATGACCGCGCGCTTGGACGAGAACGGCAAAGCCATTACGGAAGGCGCTCAAGTCAGCGTCGGCAAGGAGGTCTATGTCTCGCTTTGCCGCTATCATTGGGAAGAAGCATTGGGGCGCTAAATCCCCAATCCGCGCCCATTCCTGCCACAATGAGTCTTTACTCACTTTCTGCATAGCACAGGGAGTCGAGCATGTTTTCGCGCAAACATGGCGTTCGCAACAGTCTGATTTGTGGTCTCTTAGCCATAGCGACCTTCATTGGCATAGGCCTTGCCGCAAACGCCCAAGAGGCGATGGAGCCGTCTGAAGTCGATTTTGCGGGCTTTCTCGATTTGAGCGATGAAGTGTTCGCGTATCGTGAAGCGCGTTTGCTGACCTTGGACGATTTCAATCAAATGGCGGGGGAGCCAAATACACTCATTCTCGATGCACGCAGCGCTTATGCGTTTGAAATGGGCCATATTGCTGGCGCCGTGAATTTGCCCTTCTCGGATTTTACCGATGAGAAATTGGCTGAAATCATTCCCTCAAAAGACACGCGCATCCTCATCTACTGCAATAATAATTTCAGCGATGATGCCGAGCCTATTCCTCTGAAGCGTATCTCTTTGGCCCTCAACATTCCAACCTTCATCAATCTCTATGGCTATGGCTATGAAGATATTTATGAGTTGGCTGTGATGACGGAGACCACTCACCCAGATGTGAATTGGGTGCAGGGTGAAGTCGGGCTCTAAGGTTCTTTCCGGATAGTTTTAGTTCAGCTAATGGGTTCATTCGGGCCCTTGCATTAAAGGGGCAGATATTACATCTGCGCCCCTTGAGACTGGTTCTTAGGAGATCGGTATGACCGCAACCGCTGACACGCCTGTAAAAAAAGTGAATCCAAACGCACCGACTGAGGAGACGGTGTTGTCGGTACATCACTATACCGATCGCTTGTTCAAGTTCACGATTACGCGGCCAGCGAGTTTTCGTTTCCGTTCAGGTGAGTTCATTATGATTGGCCTGATGGGCGACAATGGAAAGCCGCTTTTGCGCGCCTATTCCGTCGCCAGCCCAAATTGGGACGACACTCTGGAATTCTATTCGATCAAGGTACCAGACGGCCCGCTGACCTCGAAGCTGCAAAAGATCCAAGTTGGCGACAAGGTTCTGCTTGGCAAAAAGCCTGTCGGCACATTGGTGCACGACGCACTGGTGCCAGGAAAGCGCCTCTATTGTTTCTCGACAGGCACGGGCTTTGCCCCTTTTGCCAGCATCCTTCGCGATCCAGAGACCTATGAGAAGTTCGAAGAGGTCATCATCACGCATACGTGCCGCGATGTCGCTGAACTCGCTTATTCGCGCGAAACCGTGGATGCATTCTTGAACGACCCAGACATTGGCGAGATTGGCCAGGGCAAATTGCGGCTCTATCAGTCATGTACCCGCGAGGATTTTGATCGCCAGGGACGTGTCACAGATTTGATCCGCTCCGGTAAATTGTTTGAAGACCTCGGCGTGCCGCGGCTAGACCCCGCAGTGGACCGAGCGATGATTTGTGGCTCAATCGAAATGACCAAAGAGCTGAAAGGCCTGATGGAAGAGCACGGCTTGAAAGAAGGCTCAAATTCGGAGCCAGCCGACTTTGTTATTGAACGGGCTTTTGTTGGGTAGCATATTAAGGGGATGATCGTCCGAGATTTTATCCCCGCCGATGCCGCCGCTTTTCGCGATCTCAATCTTGCCTGGGTCGAACAATACTTCACAGTCGAAGCGGAAGACCTCGCGCAGTTGAACGATCCGCAGACGCATATCCTAGACAAAGGCGGTGCGATCCTGATCGCTGAGCTGGATGGCGCGCCGGTCGGCACTGTAGGTATAGTCCCGGGGCATAGCGACAGCACGCACGCACTCATCAAAATGTCCGCACGCCATGATGTGAAAGGTCGTGGGATTGGGCGCGCGCTTATGGATGCGGCGATTGAAAAAGCACGGCTTATGGGCGCCTCGGCCATCTGGCTCGAGACAAATACAAAATTAGACGCCGCATTGGCGCTCTATCGCCGAACGGGATTTCGCGAACTGACTGGAAATGAGATCACACCCTCGCCATATGAGCGATGCAATTGCCAGATGCTCTTAGACCTCAATACATTAGGACGCTAACCCGTCTCCCCGCGTTGAAAACGGTCCAGCTCGTCAGGATCAAACCCTTCGTCATTGTCGATCATCGGGTCGCGCATGAAGTCTTTGTCTGGATCGGTCTTTACCGCTTTTTCGATCATGCGTCGGCACCAGCGATCAATCATCGTCTTGTTCCGTGAGGATCGCTTGGCCACCCAGGTTTTGAGCGCTGCGCCACGGCGCTCTCGTTTGCGTTGTTTATCGGTAACCGTCATTTCGCCACCTCAAGCGCACTGGCGTCTGATTTCTCCAAGTCTGGCACTGCCTGTTTGGTAATTCGGCAGGCCACCCCTTTTAGATGCGGGATGCCTTGTTCGCGGTCGAGATAATCATCATCGTCACGGCACAATTGCGCGTCAGCATATTTGCGGGCGCCAGATAGCGTATTGTATCCTTGTTCCATTTCAGGTTTCCACCAGCCGTGAGGGATCCGGACCAGCCCATCGGGCATGCTATCGCGGACAGAAATCATGATTGAAATGCTGCCAAGCTGATTTTCAACGGTCACCCATTCATCTTCTTTTAGGTCAAACCGCTTGGCCGTGCCAGGGCTAATAAACGCGACGGGCTCGGGATGCCGCTGACGCATTTCAGAGATGTGTCGATGGCCTGTTTGGAAGAAACCATCCTCTCGCACGCCAGTGAACAATTTGAGGGGATAGTTCGGGTCTTCGGGCGGATCTTCGCGGAAATAGGGCAGAGGATCAAAACCCAGATCCTCGAGCACAGATGATTTTAATTCAACTTTGCCGCTCGGTGTGGCGAACCCATCCTGCTCATATTTGCGATAACGCGGAACGGTTAGATAGACATCGGTTTCGCTCGAGAGAGTCCGAAAGGTCTTACCCGTCGCTTTGAGACGGTAATCATAAAAATCTTCGAGCGTGTCCCATGGCACGATTTCAGGCCGGTCCAGCGCGCCTGCAATACGTTTCCAGAATTCAAATGTACTTTTCGCTTCGCCAGGGGGCTCCATGGCTTTTTCCGAAGTCCGATATGTCGACGTCGAGCCAAGTCCCTCCAGCCACCCCGGGCGGTCCCACCCCCTGTCGCCGGGCAGGACATAGTCGGCGAGTTGAGCAGATGGCGTCATGAAGTGCTCATGCGCGACGATCAGATCTTGGTTCATCATGCCGTCAATAATCATCGGCATATTGGCGTAACTCATCATCGGGTTATTGCCGAGAAAGAAAAAGGCTTTCACCGGATAGGGGCCTTGGCCCGCCATGGCGCGGAAAGTCGCGGAAGGATTGGCCATGTAGCAGCCTGTCACCTGGTTCGGATAGTCATAGCCCCAGACCCGTTTCATGGGTTCTCGGAATGCCGCCTGACCGCGATAGGTAAACGCTGGATGGTTTTCGTTGCCCAGCTGTTTGAGTTTTTGCTCTTCACTCAATATGTGGTGCATTTCGATTTCAGATTCAGGGATGATGTCAGGATTGAACCCCTGAAGCAGCTCACCACCTGGCACATCGATATTCCCGCAAACCGCGCGGAGAATGCTTTGCAAACGAATGCCAGAGGTTGAGTTTCGCTGCATATCGGTGATCGGGGTCCAAGGAATGGTCGCTGGTCCAGACGTGGCATACAGCCTTGCTGCTTCGGCGATCATTTCCGGGTCGCACCCCGTCAGCTCCGCGACACGCTCTAGCGGGAATTCATCAACCCGCGCGCGCAGGGCATCGAAGCCGACAGTCCAGTTTTCAACAAAATCCTTGTCATACAATTCCTCGTCAAAAATGACTTTCAACCAGCCAAACATCATGGCTGCATCGCTACCGGCCTTTAAGGGCAGCCAGATATCGGCTCGTTCCGCGTTAGAACTGCGGCGCGGATCCATGACGATTAATTTGGCGCCGCGCGCCTGTGCGCTCCGGATGGCGCTATAGATTGGGGTCCAACTGTGTCGCCGCGGATTATGCCCCATGAGCACAATACATTTAGTGCTGCCGAAATCCCCTAAGGGGAACCAACCATAGGTAAACCGATTGACCGCGGCCGTATTTCCAGCGCACAGCGCCACACCGCTAATCCAATTGGGCGAACCGATATGATTCATGATGCGTCGCCCCAATCCGTGATCGGTGCCCGTGTTCCATTGGCTGGTCGAGACCGCCCAGGCCTCTGGGCCATGCTCCGCGATGATCGCTTTCAGTCGCGCACCAATGTCGGACATGGCGTCATCCCACGTGACTTCTTCCCACTGACCCGAGCCGCGTTCGCCGACGCGCCTAAGCGGCCGTGTGATGCGATTGGGATTGGCATAGCCTTTGGGCGCCACGATGCCCTTCATACAAATATGATCGCGGAACAGAGGATTATCTGAAGACCGTACTTTGACGACGCGTCCATTCTTGATTTCTGACACCACGCTGCAGGCAATGTCACAGGTCTGGCAGATCGTCTTTTTTGTCGTGATGCCGGGTTTATCCGGTCGCTTCTGAGTCTTTGCTGCGGCGACATCTTCAGGATCGAACGGAACGGGAGCAGGCATCGGTTTCCTCCATTTTCTTACAATTTAGTCCAAAAACTGGACGGTGTCGAGATTATGACTTAAACCAAAGCGCAGATCTTGAGAAATTCGGGAGATATCTCCGATGAAATGGGACGAAATTGGCCAAATGCAGTGCTCGGTTGCACGCTCAAGCGCAGTGCTCGGAGACCGTTGGACGCTGCTTATCTTAAGCGACGTGTTTCTCGGTGTACGGAGATTTGAAGACTTTCAGAAGCGCCTAAACTTGTCGCGCACGACGCTCGCCTCGCGTCTACAATTATTGGAGCGCCACGATGTTCTTTTCCGCGAACCCTATCAAAACAATCCAGTACGTTATGAGTACAGATTAACGGCCAAAGGGCGGGATTTGTTTCCGGTCATCACGACCATATTGAATTGGGGAGACAAATATTACGCCGATGTGGCTGGCGTTCCGATTGTGCGGACACACAAGACGTGTGGCCATGATATCCAACCACAACTTGTCTGTCCTGATTGCGGTGAACCCGTGAACGAACGGAATATGACGGCCCGAGCGAGAGCGCCTTTCGCGAATATCCCCGATGTCGAACGTGGACCGTTTCAACGATAAAGAAAAACCCGCACCAAATGGCGCGGGTTCTTGCATTTTGGTGATTGGATGGCGGTTACTTGCCGAATCCGTAGACCAGCGAAACGCGGCTGATCGTGTCAGTGTCCTCAAAGCCATCAACAGGATCAGTGTCGTGGCGGACTTCGAAAGAAATACGGGCGGACAGCGCATTGGTCAGCGTCGCGGTCAGCGCGGTGATATTTCCGATTTGAGTTGAAGTGTCAGCATAGACAATGCTGGTATCATTGGTGAAGGCGACATTATCATTGAACTGATGCGCGTAATTTGATTGCGCTGTGGCACCGAATGACTCTTCCGTTGAAGCGGGTGTCAGAATGGTTGCTGGCGTGACAGTTGTGTCGAGTACGGCTTCAATCTCGTCAATCTTCAAACCAGGACCGCCGCGAACGGTCCACTGTGTCGCTTCACCCGCGAGGATTTCATAGCCCAAACCGCCGCCGATAAAAGCACGCGATTCAAACCCTGAAAACTCATCACGTTCATAGGTCAATTGGCCGAACCCAAATAGGCGGTCATTAATTTGGCGATCCAAATTGGTGCCGAGGAAGACCCGGTTTTTTGTCTCTTCACCGTCGGTTTCACCATAGTCTGCAGTGGCTTGCAGCCCGACGGTCCAAACGTTCATTTCGCGGGCCACATCGAGACCAAGGCCAAGATCGGTGGTTTCGGTGTTTCCGGTTGTGGTGCCGGCGCTGAGCGAGCCTTCGCCGCTCCAACCATTGCTGGACTCGTCATCCTGTGCATGAGCAGGCATAGCCAGCGTCATCGCGCCTGCGAAAGCTGCAAGCTTAAAAAACTGGGAGAATGTCATTTTTATTCGCTCCTCTTCTAGCGATGCGCGCGACATGCGCTGAAGAGTGTGAATCTGAAATGAACCGAATGCAGTCTTAGCTGCCGATCTGGCCGCGGTGTCGCAATTTTGCATCGGCCAATACGCAGGCCAACATGGCTTCCGCCACGGGGACAGCGCGAATGCCGACGCAGGGATCATGGCGACCTTTGGTCCGCACATCGACCTCTTGGCCATCTCGCGTCACTGATTTGGTCTCGGTCAGGATTGAGGAGGTCGGTTTGATGGCCACCCGTACAATCACATCTTGCCCCGTCGAAATGCCGCCCGCGACGCCACCATTATTGTTCGAGAGGAAGCGCACGCCATCATTGCCCATCCGCATCTCGTCAGCATTTTGCTCACCTGAGAAGGACGCAGCATCAAATCCGGCACCGATTTCGACGCCTTTTGCAGCATTGATGCTCATCATCGCCCCGGCGAGCTCACTGTCGAGTTTGCCATAGACTGGCGCGCCCCATCCCGCGGGGATGCCTGAGGCTTGGACTTCGACCACAGCGCCGACTGAAGACCCGGATTTGCGCACCTCATCCAAATAGGTTTCCCATTTGACCGCCATTTGGGCATCCGGACACCAGAACGGATTGTCATTGGTGATCGACCAATCCCATGCAATGCGATCAATCTTATGAGGGCCGATCTGCACCACAGCGCCGCGGATTTGGATGTCATCGCCTAAGACTCGCCGCGCCACCGCACCAGCGGCCACACGCGCCGCGGTTTCACGGGCAGAGCTACGCCCGCCGCCGCGATAGTCGCGCACGCCATATTTTTGGTCATAAGTATAATCGGCATGACCCGGTCTGTAGCGGTCACGAATTTCTGAATAATCTTTCGAGCGTTGATCGACATTTTCGATCATCATGCTGATCGGCGTTCCGGTGGTCACCGGGCCTTCGGTACGGTCGTCTTCAAACACACCGGATAAGATTTTCACCTGATCAGGTTCCCGGCGTTGCGTAACGAAGCGGCTGGTGCCGGGGCGGCGTTGATCGAGAAACTGCTGCACCCAGGCCTCATCAAGCGGCAACCCGGGCGGACAGCCATCCACCACACAGCCTAAAGCGGGGCCGTGACTCTCGCCCCAACTTGTGACGCGAAACATGTGTCCGAATGTGTTATGCGACATAAGGGTCGCTCCGTAGTTTCTTTAGGGCGGTCTCCTATATGCAAAACAGACGCCTGCCAAACCCCTAACGTGCTGAGTGTGAAACAGAATGACCAATGTGCCTGTCTCTATCCCGCGATCTCCAAGCGCTGCTGACTATACCGCAGAGGGCGATCGACCGCTCATTCCAGAGACGTCGGACCCGTTCGAGCTGCTTGAAATATGGCTGAAGGACGCGAATGAGCACGAACCCAATGATTCCACGGCCATGTCATTGGCCACCGTCGACGCGGATGGCATGCCGGACGTGCGCATCGTCCTCTTGCGCGGTCTAAATCCTTTGGACGGCCTGCAATTTTACACCAATTATGAGAGCGCCAAAGGCGCACAGCTCGCGGCCCATCCGAAAGCCGCACTCTGTTTCCACTGGAAAAGTCTGCGCCGCCAAGTCCGGATTCGTGGCACGATCCGCAAGAGCACGCCTGAGCAATCTGACGCCTATTTTCAGCAACGCGCGCCGCAATCTCGCATCGCGGCGATCGCGTCTGATCAATCAAGGCCCTTGGAAAATCGCGATGTGTTCAATCAGCGCGTGGCGGAGATCAGTTCCATCTATGGCGATGATGATGACATTCCGCGGCCCGAGCATTGGGGCGGATATCGTCTCATGCCGACGGAAATTGAGTTCTGGCAGGATCAAGCCTTCCGCATGCATGACCGGCTAAAGCTGGTTCGCGACGCCGAAAGTTGGACGCAGAGCCGACTCTATCCCTGATCGGCGCACGGCTCCCAGGCGACCGCCAATGGACCGGCATTGTCGCGCGTCATGACCACATCTCCATTCGAGAGTGGAATGAAATCGACATCCGAGGCGGACCGGACAAACATTGCAAACCGATACTCATCGGGTGTCTCAGTGTCCGGATTGGCGCAGGTAAAGACGCCAGCGTTAAACTTTAGCTGATTTTCACCCGGGCTCGTGCGCTTCAATTCTTGCAGGATGAGGTCGCCTGCATGCATGCGATCATGATCTGCTTCACTGAGCTTATAGGTCCGAATGAAAAACGCTTCGCGTGCCGCGTCTTGGAGGGTTGGACTGTCGACATTGAACGTTTCTTCGAGCGTGAAGGCTTCATCGATCCGAACCTCCCCGCCGCCATCAATCGCACCCAGCTCGAACACCACGCCATCTGGTTTGATCCGAAACCCATCATGCATCCGCACGGCCACTTCTAAGCCTCGCAAGTCATTCTCCAGGGGATTGATAGAACCGATTATTTCTTCGGCTTTTTCTTCCGTCATATCATCCATGCCCTCCATTTGGATCGGCAGATTGGGCGTTTCGGATTGGCTGGCATCTGAGCAAGCCACGGCGAGGAGAGCGGCAATGATGGCGATTTTTTTCATACAATGACCCTTGGTTCAGTTTGTTCGAAACGCAGATAAGACCCATCTAATACCGGATCGCGCATCGATTGGGGCGTTAAGAATAATCCAAGAAAGGAGACGACATGTCAGATATGAACGCGTTTGCGGGCAAATTGGCAATGGTCACAGGTGCAGGCGACGGGATCGGCGAAATGCTGGCCCGCGAATTGTCGAAGGCGGGAATGCGGGTCTGCGTGCAGGATATTCGCGAAGAAGCTGCGGCGCGCGTGGCGGAAGACATTGGCAAAGGCGCTTTTCCTCTGGCATTCGACGTTTCTGATCGCGATGCGACAGTTGCGGCGGCTGAGGCGCTGTCGAAACATGAACCGCTCAGCTTGCTTTGGATCAATGCCGGGGTCGGCGTTGGGTCCCCAATCCTTAGCGGCAAACAAAAGGCAGTCGAATGGGCGTTGGATGTGAACGTGCGAGGCGTCATTTGGACGGCGCAAGCTTTTGTCCCTCTCATGACGGAAGCAGGGGGACCACGGCACGTTGGGTTTACTGCTTCGACCGCCGCGCTGCGCCCACCGGAAGGCGACTTTCCGCTCTATGCGACATCCAAACACGCCACCTTTGCCGTGTCGGAGGCTTTGAAAGGTGAGCTTGCGACGCAGGGCATTAACGCAACCATACTTTGTCCTGGTCTGCTCAACACCAAGATTTGGGATGGCGCCAAAGCTCGACCAGACCGGTTTGGCGGTGCGCGGCACATGGATCCGTCGATTTCGAAAATGTGGGATGAGGCCCCAACCCCGGACGTGATGTGGCCGCAGATTGCGCGGGCGATTGGACAGGGCGGGGGATATCTGGTCTGCTCTACAGATGGCGGCGAGACCAAAGCGGCATTTGAAGACCGCGCGCGGGAGATCTCGTCCAGCATTGTGGAGGTTTAAATGAAATTGGGGCTGCAAATTGGGCTGGGGGTATTGTCCCTTATCCCACTCTTTTTTGCGACTATGGGAATCTTGAACGGCGCCGCGTTGTTTATGCCGGATGGCGGATATCCTGCGGCAATCGACAATCAGCTGCGTTATCTCTCAGCCATCTATCTATTGGTGACGCTGCTTCTATGGTGGACCATTCCGAATGTTGAGAAACATGGTCTTGTGCTGGCATTCATTTGCGCGGTGATCTTTATCGGCGGTCTGGCGCGGTTCCTATCCTATTCAACGGTGGGACCGGGCTTGGATACACAATTCGCAGGAATGTTGCTTGAACTTGGCTCACCCATTTTTCT
>JABSQA010000046.1 GCA_013213825.1 Henriciella sp. | reverse complement strand
CGCTCTGCCTGCAGCACACGCAAATAATCGCTCGCGAGCTCTTTTGGTCCATGCTTTGAAGCACGCGGACTCGCACCGCCAGAGCCTGGTTTATGTACGCCTATGACCTGCAACCCAGCATCGGCACAGGCCTGTCGGAAGTCTGGGGTCATATCCGGCGGCGTTGTAGAGTGAATGAGTAAGACAGGAAGACCGCCGCTTTGACCATATTTCACATAGGCCACATCCCTGTCTTCAACCTTGATCGTGTGCCGTGTAAATTGCTCGCTCGACTCCTTCGACCAATCGGCTCCGACATCAGAGGGTCGGCGTTCTTTGGTCATCAATTGCGTGAGGGTCGCGAGAAACAAAGCGAGTTCTGTTTGACTCGAGAGACCAAGCTTGCCGAAAATGTGGGTCAATTGGGTGCGCACGGTGCGGATTGAGCGGTTGCGCGTTTCGGCGACGGCGCCGACAGATCCACTGTCGACCAATCCGGCGAGAATCTCGATCTCCGCAGGGGTCAGGCCGTAAGCAGATTCCATTAAAGGCGCTAAGTCGGGATTCCAAGTTGCTTTGGCGACTTTCAAAGTAACGAAAAACCCATTTTGCCCGCTGACATCCAAGAGCTCAGTCCGCGACGCAACCACGAAAATTGGAGATGTACTGTCGGGCAAAGTCAGTGAAACCAGAATGGGGGTCCAATCCCCATTGGACCGCAACAACTGGTCTAAGCGACGACGGTCTGCTGGCGTACTGAACACGTCTGCCAAACTCGCTGGCGCTGGATCCCGCAACTGTCCGAACAGGGCGTTATGCGCGATGACTTTGTAATTGCGATCGATCACTGCGGCGGGCACCACTTGCTTATCGACGAAGAAAATTGGGCTTTCGCGTTGCGCCTCAGGATCATCATCGAGAAACTGCCCCACGCGACCAAAATGGTCCCGGAACATCGTTTTCCAGTCGGCGTCTCCCGATTCCAATCCGTCTGGATCGGAATCAAGAAAATCGTCCATCGCCGTCAGAATCGAGTCAATTTGGGAATGGTCTGCAATCGCTTGATACAAACCGCTCAACACTTGAGTTGCAGCTTGTTTCGCTAACATATCCCGATCCTGCATACGTCCCTCAAGATTTACGAGTCTCAGCCAGCGCCCGACCGTGCAATAATGTCTCCCAATACAGTTTCGACCAGCGGCGGAACGTCAAGTCCCCCGCGCTGCGAAAACAAGCCTTTGTGACTGATCCGCACAACAATATTGTCGTCTAAGAGCGCATGAAGCGATGTCGCCAAGCGATCGCCTTTGCCCGGACGGCCGCTGCCAAAGCCGCCAATCAAGTGCACATCATGCCCTGCAACGCTGCCGCTCAGGAAGCTGTCAGGATTAGCCGACATCCAATCGGTAAGCGTTTTATGCTCCTCATCCGTAAACCGGACGATCTCATATTCGATGGTCTCTAAATCCACCGGGACGTTCGCAGTCTCTTCATCTAGATAAAGAGGTTCTACAAGACGGGCATAAGCGACATAAACCTGCTCATCATTCATTACATACGGTTTGTGAGTCGGCTTCACGCCAAAGCCATCTGGCATATCCGGCACGAGCGCGGCTAAGCTGCCGGCGCATGAGGCTGGAAACATCTCGGTCCGCCATTTGTTGGCTTCAATCAGGTCCTCATAATCATAGCGTGAGCTGACCATGATGCCGTCGCCTTTTTGCTCGGGTGGGCAGTCTGCAGACGCGGATTTTTGTGATCCTGATGTCTCCCCATCTCCACCACCACCGCATGCGGCAAGGACGATACAAGCGACACTGGCCAATAAAACAGATCTCATAACAAGTTCCCCTTTTCTATTCGAAATGAGGATTTCAACACTGGCGCCGTCGCGCATGCGTCATTTGACGTATGCTCACAATTTGCGCCGCCGCTAGCCTACGAATCGAATTGAGTGGAGGGACGCAGATGCGCTTTATTTTAGTCTCACTGATCGGATCAGTGTTGTTTGCATGGGCGCTTATTGCGGAGGCAGAAAACCAGACGGCTAAGGAAGCCTGCGCCTCCTTGGATCGTCCGAACATTGATTGCAGCTGCGTTGCGCAACGCATCAGTGTTTTTGAGCGGATGTCGCCCAGCGCACAAGCGCGAGCGACAATTGTCCAAGGCTATTTGCACGGATTGGGAAAACCGAACACCTATTTGGTATCTTATGAAGCGCTCATGAGCGATCAGATGTCAGCCATGATGGCGGTTGAGGCTTATGATAAGGTTGGCGGGCAACCGTCGAATATCACCGACTACGAAAATGGTTGCGTGATTGCCGATGTAAGCCCGATCGAGATTAAATCCGCTTACGATTTTGAGGCCATTGGGGATTATGTGGCCGCGTGCACAGCCTCGACGAGCGATCAACGGTTTTGTCAGTGCGATGCAAATCGAAAAGCTCAACATGTCTCGGCCATCGAGTTTGAAGCCTATTTCCGCTCGTTTTCGGATTATGACGGCGATGCATTTTCGAGCGCCGAATTGAGCCAAGCGCGCGGCAAAGCGATGGGCATTAGCGGCGAACGGTTCGACCAACTCCAAGCCGCAGCCCGAGCAAAAATGGAGGCGGCCGGCGACGCCGACTTACAATATTGTACCGCGCTGACTTGGGCGGATCGAACCCCAGGTGTATCGGCTGAGGGGCGTCTTGACGCAGGCTTTGAGCCAGGAGTTGTTGTCATAACTGGGGCGCGCACGCCCGCCCAGTCAGATGGCGACTTCGCGTTGAGACCAACAGATGATTCAGGACACGGGAGCCGTCTCCCAGACGCTGGCCCCGCCGAAACAGCACTGAATATCGTGAACGAAAGCTGCGCAGCACAAGGCAATTCTGCGACTTACTGCACGTGCTACTCACAGGCCTATGAGACTGACGTCGCGAAGAAGGTTGATGACCCAGAAGTGGCGCTCGCCTGGGCATTATTGAACAGTGGCGGCGCGGGCCTTTCCACAACAGACTTTATGTCGATGACGCAGAGCATTCCTCAAGCCACGCATCAAGCTGCGGGCATGATGCTGATCCAAACCATGGAATTGGGCAGTCACTGCACTCAAGGTCAGACCATCAAAGCGGCCAGCCTCTCCGGCACCCCAAAGCAAAGGATGATGGAGATCTGTGTCAATGAGAATGAGGATGAAGCCTTGTGCAGCTGCACGGTCGGCAAAATGGAAGCTCAATTCTCGCCCGACGATTTCGAATTGATCGTTGATATTCGAGAGGCGGAATTCTTAGGGTCTGAAGATGCCCTGGCTGACGTCGCAGAGCAGCGCGGACTCAATCGTGCGGAAGCGGAGGAAGCGCTCGCCAATAACCCTGCGATCATTGGCGGCATGATGTCGATGGGCGCCAGCATGATGCAATGCATGGGCGGTGTGCCGAATATGTCTGGTCTTCCAGGGATGCCACAATAATGAGCGGGAGATGGCGGACGGCGCTCGTCGCGCTTGGTATAATGGCTGCGCCGCACGCCCACGCCCATGATTATGCGGAACTCGATCTCCTCTCCGATGAAATGAGAGACGCGCTCATCTCCCTCTTGGAACAGGCCGCCGCCGAAGGGTATCTCGATGGGGATGCTGGCGAACCGAGCGCGTCAACTCGAACGCTATCCACGCGCTTGAGCACCGTTTTATCGCGCGCGACAGCAGAAGATATCCAATGGCTCGAAACGGTCGATCATCCGATCTTAGAGGATCCGGACTTTGGACGCGTACCGATTGGATTGGTGTTTCGAAAATTCTACGACCTGGCCTCTGATGTGGCGCATTTCGAAGAGGATGAGCAGGTCGTACATCATCAAGAGTCCGAACTTGTTGAGGACATTGATCGGCTGCGCAGACTTTCTGATACCGTCTGGGGTAGGTGATGGGCCTTTTTCAATTTGCCCGGCGAGTTTTGACGGCTGCATCACTCTTAGGCCTGGTGATCCTGTCGCTCGCTTCCGCCAATGCACAAGACTTTCATGATCATGAATGGGTGCTCGTCGCAACGACGCATCCATTCGATCACGTGCTTGAGAGAAATTACTATGACCGCCCCGTGGATGATTCACAGCTCTTCTATCCAGTGATCGCCTCCAATGCCTATCCAGGCGCCGTGCCAGGACAAATGATCGAGTGCCGAAATCCGGCAAAAGACGACCCAACGGGCATGGGAATACGAGATGAGGTCAATGCGCCCGTGGGATATTCGATTTCGTCTCAACTGGTAGATGAAGTCCTTCGTCGGCTGCAGCGAGATGCGAACTGGATGAGATCCGGTCCGCATGCCTTGAGTAAAATTTCCACCTATGCGACCGGGCCGCGATACAATTTTCAATACCGCGTAAATGCCCTTCCAAGTCTTGGCTACACGCTCACGCCCGCTGGAGATCGCGTAAATTATATCGGGTGTGCTCCATCGCTGAGTTACATGGCCGTCCGCTCAACCCTGACGCCTGACGCAAGCTTTTTCATGACCATCGGAACTCAAATGCACAAAGCGGCCAGGAAGCCAATGTTGCTCGACCTGATGCCGATGCATGAGCTTATCCATGTCCATCAAAACAATTATGCGCCATATCAACTTGCGCCATACAGCCCGTCGAGCGTGGGACTAAGTTGGATCATTGAAGGGAGCGCGGACGCCATCGCATTCGAGCGCGTTTTTTCTCTAAATGATGGTGAGGAAGAAACCATCCGAAGGGCAGGACCATTCGAAGACAAATACTATCGCCGCTTCTATTTCCTGCGCAATTACAACATCCCTCTAAATTTTGAACCAAAGAATTCCAACATTCGAACTGTAGGCGGCATTCAAGCCGTCCGGCATATGTCGAGAGGGATGTTTGATTTGCTCGGGTATGAGACGAATGGATTTTGGTACTATGTGCTCGAACGGCATTTAAAATCGGACAAAGATAAATTCACTGGGTTATGGCAACAACTCACGACCGCCTCCATCCAAAACGCAACCCGGGAAGTCGACATTTTCCTGGATGGAAATGATGGCAATCACATGGATGGTCTCGAACACGTCTATCCGCAATTTCTCGCTGAGTTCACGAATTGGTGGAAAAAAAGAAATCAGAAAAAAATCACCGAGAAAGAGTGGCTCAAACTCGCTTACAATATGTGCGAGACGTTCGACCTATCGGCCACGACCCCCGGACAAACCAAACAAATCCAGATCTCTGAATATTCCGGCAAATGTCTCGATATCAATATTGACGCCGCCATAGCCCATCGCGTCAATGACATTCAGCTCGCCGTGGCTGGCGCGGATCAACTCAGCGATGAAATCTATATGGGCGTCTCACGAATTAAAGGGACGCAGCGCGGGGAACAAACTTGCTACGATATCGTCGAACAAAGGGGTGTAGAGACAGCCCCCTGCTTGATTGATCCCTTTCAAGGCTTTGCCAACTGGAAGCGTGGGAAAGCGGCGGCCACGCGCACGCTCATCCGAACCTTCAATCTGACGGACTTAAAGGGCCAATCCGGCACGAAAATGGAGCTCCGCTTAGTCGTCGTACGTACGCCAGACAAGCATTATGATGTTGTTGGAGAACTGAAACGCAAAGCCTTGGATGTAACAGTCTCGCTCAATCTTGCTTCGCTGAAACCAAAGTCCGCAGCGGCCAATACGAGTGACCGCAAAACGGTTATGAAATATGCCAACCGGCAAGGCGAAGGCCCTGTTTCGCCGACCGGAAGTGTTGGCGTTCTTGAAGGCACGCTCGACGCCGCCTTGCGCGGAGACGTGTCCATTTTTGGCGGCGCAAACCCCGCTGACATCACGTTGGATCAAATGATGAGTTTCGAATTTGTCGACGAAGACGAAATAAGTTTCGAAGCCGGCTTCTTCATCCCTGAATCGATCGCGCCGGAATATGTCGGCCCTATCAACGTGATCGGGTTCATGGGAGATCGGAAAATTGACGGCTCGAGCGTTGTCTCTCATCAAGATCCAAACAAAGACAGCGAGCTGGAAATCATCGAACATAGCCAAGAGACGATGCGGGTTTCTGGCATCATCAATGTCTGTGCAGCCCCTTTTTCCGCATTGGCGGATGAAACAAAAGATGGCGATTTGTGTGATCGCGGCGAAGCGCTGAGCTTCGAAATTGAAGGCGCCATTGCATTGCCCACACTGGTTGCGGGCTACCGAGACTTTCCGCTCCACTCCACCCCTGCTTATGAGGCCTATAAAGACCTTAGAATTGCAAGACTGACAGACCTAACGTTCGGCATCGCACAGCCGAATGGTCCGCCTGGAAATCCAGGTTCACCCAGCACGCCAAATTCCCCGAGAGCGCCAGGACCGGCTTCGGCGGGCGACCTGCCCAATGTTTGCTTGGTCGTTGCCCCTTCCGGCGCTTGCGATTGCTCTTGCGAAGCTAAGGCCTGCTACGAGGAGAAGAACGCCCAATCCACAATCACGCCGCGCGAAAAAGCCTGCCGCCTCTCATGCGGCAAAAAATGGGGACAGTGCGCCCGGTAAAGACGCGTCGGCGGCCAGAAGGTCTATGCGCGTCCAACTATGCCGACATTCCTTCTAAACGCCCAAGAAAGGTCGCTAACGCATCGATCGCTATGGGTTCATCCAGCATAGGCGCGTGTCCGCGTTCCGGAATGTTCACCAAGCGGCTGTCGCGATGACGTTTATGCATCCGGTTGGCCATGCGTGAGGTCAGGATATCCGAGTGCTCACCACGCAAGATCAGCAATGGCCGCGATTTGAGTTTTCCATAGAGACGCCACATCCCAAAGCGCATCTTCCAATCAGGTGATGTCAACGAGAACGCATCCATGATCTTGGGATCATAATCAGGCATGATCTTTCCATCTTCGCGTTGGCGACAGGTTCTCTGCGCAAATTCAATCCAGTTTGCTTCGGTATAATTTTGATAGGCGACGGACTGTGTATCTGCGACCTTTTTAGCGGCAGCGTCCCAGTCATCAAAAACCGGGATATTGGTGGCATATTCTGAAATCCGTTTAAGCCCCGTCTGGTCTGGGATCGGACCAATATCGTTGAGCACGATGCCGACAATGCGCTCTGGAATTTTGTCCATTAATAGCATCGACATCAGACCGCCCATGGAGGTGCCGATCAGAACCACACGCTGCAAACTAAGATGGTTGAGCAAAGCGATCATATCGTCGGCATATTGAAGCGGGTTATATAGCGCTGAGTCGTCTGCCCTATCCGACTGCCCACGCCCGCGCACATCGACACTGATATAGCGATACCGGTCGCCCAGCTGCGCGATCATCGGTTCGAAATCCTTATGATTGCGCGTCAGTCCATGCATACATAAGGCGGTTAGGGGTGCATCAGGACGGCCATAGGCACGCGCGTAAAGCGTCAGCCCGTCTGCGGATGTATAATAGATATCACTGCTCATTATGACACGGATGCGGCGCGCTCTGCGTCCCGCGCATAAGTCCGCGCGGATAGGATCAATGCCAGGATGCTGATCGCGTTGAGCACTAACATAATCTCCAGCGCCGCCTTGAGCGGTGTTACTTGTCCCGCACCGGCCAGCCAATCACTCAGGACCCCGACAATGGTCGGCCCGCCACCAATACCAATCAGTGTCAAACATAAGAGCATAAAGGCCGCAGCGAAAGCCCGCATGCGTAGCCCCACCAATTCCTGAGATGCCGTGTAAGCGATACTGGCATAGACCAGTCCAATAAAGCTCGGCACGATATTCCACGCATAGGCCGCCATAAGCGTCTCAGCTTGTAGGAAGAACCAGGCAAAGGGTAATGCAATGGCCGCACAGACGGCGATGATGAGGGGTCGCCACATCAAGTTCTTTTTCGACAGTCGATCACAAATCAGCCCCAAAACGACGGCGCCAACGCCGCCAACCCCACCAATCAAGAGACCCAGCGGCGCCGCGACATCTCCCGGACCAACTTCATAGGTGCGCTGCAAATGGCTGGAGGTGAACACCAAGAACCCATTCGCGGACACACAGATGAGACTGCACCCAAGCAAGAGCCAGAGGAAAGAGGATTGTCCGCCAATAAATTTGAGCGTCTCCGCAAGCGTCGGCGCTTCGCCATCGTCTTGTCGTTGCTCCACCGCGCCGCGCACCGGCTCTTTCAAGGTGAAGCGAACAATCGCGGCTAAGATCAATCCCGGCACGCCAGCGACAAAGAACGCAACACGCCAGCCCCAGGCCTCATAAACATAGCCCCCCATGATAAAGCCCGCGAGGATTCCGAGACCGATACCGGTGGTATAGATCCCTAGGGCTGTGGCGCGTTCGTGCGGCGCATAGAGATCAGATATCATCGAGGATGCTGGCGGCGAACCACCCGCCTCGCCTATGCACACCCCCATAAGGGCCAAAAGCAAGTGCCAGAAATTTTGCGCAAATCCCGAAATCGCCGTCATGCCGGACCAAATGGTCAGAGCCAAAGCAATGATGGAACGACGATCCCCGCGATCAGCCCACATCGCGATCGGAATGCCTAAGGTCGCATAGAAAGCCGCAAAGGCGAGCCCGGATAAAAGACCAAGCTGACCATCACTCAGGCCAAGGTCCGCCTTGATCGGCTCTAAAAGAATGACCAGGATCTGCCGGTCAATATGGTTGAACGTGTAGACCAGCGTCAGGATGATCAGAACATAGGTCCGCGACTGACTTGTCGTTGGCGCACTAGTCTGCACCGGCGTGGGAGGAAATGAGGTTGTCATGACAGCCCGATCAAGAGGTTACGGTTCATTTGCTATCAAAAAGGATCAGCCAGCCCTTGGGAGGAAAAAAATTGGACTGGCTGATCTCAACTCAATCGATTCAAAAGTCGACTGATAGTGAAGCTGTGACTGTGGTCGGCGCGCCATAGAAAGCGGAATAAGCCCCATCTATGCCGAGCTGACTTGGTGTCACAAAATTATAAGCCGCAACACGATACTCTTCGTCAGTGAGGTTGCGCCCGTGTAGTCCAAGCTTGTATTTCTGAGACGGCGAGGTCCAGACAATGCTGAGATCGGCAAGGGTATAGGAGTCTGGGTCGAGCGCTGGCCCGCCAGCTGGGAAGACAGCGCTTTGCCCTGGTCCAAAGCCTGGATTTTCAACATTGAACAGATTGTATTCATCACGATAAGACAGCGCCCCTGTGATCGAAATCTCGCCCTTATCCGGCCCAAGCTCATTGGTATAGTTCAGCGCCAATCGACCCTGCATTTCAGGCGTGTTTTGCGTCACGAACTGGTCGGCAATGTTTACATCCGCTGAGATAATCTCAGTGATGTCTGCATCGATAAATCCGAGATTGCCGAGCAGTGTGAACTCATCCGAGATGTACCAAGTGCCTTCAATCTCTAGCCCGGTATATTCGGACTTACCCGCATTAAACACAGACGAGACGAAGGTGTCATTGACGCCGTCATTGTCTGAGTCCGCGCCATTCTGCACGGTGATTTGCTGATCAGAATATTCGGCAAAGAAGACGGCTGTGTTCAGCAGCAATGTGTCTTCAAAGAACGATCCTTTGAGACCGAGTTCATAGCTGTCGACAAATTCCGGTCCGAAGCCTTGTTCCGACAAGCCGGTTGGATCGAGGTCAGCGCGGGCGCGTGGATCAAAGCCACCTGCTTTGAAGCCCTGAGCATACGTCGCATAGATGTTTAGATCGTCAGTCGGCTGATAGGACAGCGAAAGGCGCGGCGTAAATTCCTCATCTTCCCGCGTCAGCCCCTGGAAGTCGGTTTGCGCGACGAAGAAGACCGAGGTCGTATTGCTCGGATCGAAAGATCCAGAGCCAGCACCTAGCCAAAGTTCCCGCAGCACATCGGCCGTGGTTTCGTCTTTTGTATAACGCCCACCGACGGACAAGCTCCACTGATCGGTGAAGTCATAGGTGAAATCGCCATAGATCGAGAAATTCTCTTTCTGCTGATCACCGGCTTGATACACGGTCAGCCCCAGACCGCCGAGGATCACATCAAAATCACCACTGGCATTGCCATCGAGATAGTAGATACCGGCCACACCAGAGAGCCGATCGCCAGTATAGATGAGCTGGAATTCCTGGCTGAATTGATCATCTTCATAGGTCGCAGGAACGTCGAAATCGTTTTGCGGCAGAGCATCAAAGTCAATCGGCGTAACGGTCGAACCTTCGCGATACGCGGTGATCGACTTTAGCGTCACATTGGAATTGACGCTCCATTCGCCGGTCAGAGAATAGCCCTCTGTCTCGACCGAATTGGCGTCACCAATCCCTGCACGTGTGTCAAAGACATTGCTTGTGACCGGAAGTGTGCCATCGGCACTCGGCAGCAAGCGATGGCCGTGCTTGGCGTTTGAATCATCCTCTGAGCGATCATAAGCCAGGCGGAAGAAGAGATCGCTTGTCGGCTGCCATTCTGCACTCAAACGATAAGCGAGCACGTCTTTGTCATAATGCTCAGCGCCGGTGTTCAAATTGCTGCCATAGCCATCCCGATCATATTTGGCGATAGCCCCACCGACAGCGAATGTGTCGCTGAGCGGCAATGAGCCGGATACAATGGCGTCGAGCTGATTGAACGTGCCGACATTGACCTTGGCTTTCAGGTCTGGCTCCTCACCAAGCTTTTTCGTGACGTATTTGATCGCGCCGCCAATCGTGTTGCGACCGTAAAGCGTGCCCTGCGGACCCCGCAGAACTTCGATCCGCTCAATATCGAAAATGTCGAGGATCGCCCCCTGTGGACGGGCGACATAAACATCGTCCACGTAGAGGCCGACGCCCGGCTCAAAGCCCCATAGCGGATCTTGCTGACCAACCCCGCGAATGAACGCGATCAATGTCGAGTTCGACCCACGCGCGACTTCGATTGTCGCATTTGGTGTTGAGCGTTGAATGGTGGTGATGTCGACGGCGCCGGTGGCTTCAAGCTGTTCGGCGCTAAAGGCTGAAACTGAGAGTGGCACATCGAGAAGGTTTTCTTCGCGGCGTTGCGCGGTCACCGTCACCGCACCGAGGCGGCGGGCTTCTGGTTCTTCGTCAGCGTCTTGGGCAAGGCTTGGCGCCGTGCCGAGGCCAACGGCCATCGCCGATGCCAGGCAGAGTCGTGATGTCGTGAAAAGTGCGGACTTCATAATATCCTCCCGTTGGATTCTTATTTTGGGAGGAGCCTAGGGAATTGGCGGCGGTCCAATACGACAGATTAAATCAATCTTTTTGAACACTTTCGCTCACGCCGTGTGATCTTGAACCGCTTTTTGAGCCCGCAAATAAGCCGATGGTGTGTGGCCTCGCATCTTCTTATAGGCACGGATGAAAGATCGCATATCAGAGTAATTCAAAGCCTCAGAGACCTGCGCTACGGTCTGTCCGCGGCTCAATAAACGGTCGGCTTTCTCGAGCGTCATTTGCGTTCGTAGGTCACGAAACGTGTAGCCTTCTTCAGTCAAGCGTCGACGCAGAGTGGCGACGCTGACGCCAAGCTCTCTCGCGATCGATGACTGACTGACATTCGCGCTGAGCATCAGATCGAACACCCGCGCATGATAGCTGCGTTGATCGATTTCGTTAGACCGCGCGCGCAAGTAAGAGATGACCCTCGTCAGAATTCCATCTGCGCTCAAGTCAGCATCCGCCACGCGCGGCACAGGTACGCAGGCTTCGTCAAAATCATAGACCAACTCATAGGCCGCCCCGCCATACTTTACGGGAACATCCCAAAAAGCATTTTGTGGATTGTCCGCGACATCTCTTTTTCGTTTCAGCCGGATATAGCGGAGCGCTTTGGCGGCTTGGCCATTGGTCAGACTATCTAGCGTGCAATGTGTTTTGATTGTCAGGCAATCACCCACGAGCAGCCGCAGTTTCCGGTCGTCTCTAAATCGGTATGGAAACTGCGTATCGTCAATTCTCAAATACAATAAGCCATCGCGTACAAACCATGAATTATACTCGTCGCCATGCAGCATGTTGTAATGGTCGCAAGTGCTTTCGACCGCGGCTTGCAATGTGGCGGCTTCTTGAATGGTCGACACCAAGAAAGTCCCAGTGCGATAGGTCAGCCGGCGCTCCGAAAGATTGGAGGTAAAATCGTCTAAGATACGCCCGATGCGTCGCTGAATTCGATAATAATCGATCAGCTCAATTTCGACGCCCGGCACAACACCCTGCACCCCATCGACCACGCCAATATCCCGCAAAATCAGATCGACATCGACACCGCTTTCAGCCGCAGATTCGAGAATTGGAAGAAGCTGATCCAACTTCACCCGCGCACTCGGATGATCAGAATGAGACCCCATTGACGACATGGCTCTTTCATAGCCCTGTCGCTTTTAATTTCAATTCCGTGAGCCGCGGCATGTTCGCCACTCTGCCCATGTTCATAGATGAGAGCTCGTATGAGATCGCGCCAGCTTCAGCCGGGTCGAAGACACGCGAGAATTTTGGCCTCCCTCTAGCTGAGTGCGATTATGGCTATAAAGCTCACTGACTCTTCGGTGTCTGCCGAATAAGGAGGTCGGTTACGTCTCCGCTGCTTGGCTTTGATACAGTCGCGCATGTCGGAGACGTAAATTCTATACTGCCCAAACCAGGAAGATCAAATGTGTAAGGCGCCTCGGATTCTATGATCCAAGGCATGGTGGATCCGCTCCAGGTTCGCAGCACAGCATCCGGCGCGAGGCTGGCTGCAGAACCAGAGAGAGACCAGGTCTCAGAAGGATCGCTTTGCAGGAACCAAACACCGGATATCTCGCCTATATCCGCGCCATCTTTGGAGAGACATCCCTGCGCATCAAGGTCTCTCCGCATCTCTGTCCTCAGGTCCAATACGCGGGCGGACAGACCGTTTCCTGCGCGTCCCATCCATGCGCTTACATTCTTGACTAGATAAGGTTCAGACTTTGCGTTTTCGGAGATCAATACGATCGGCTCAGGGGGATCCGAACACGCGTCCTCGGAAATGCTCGCTCGCTCCACATATTCCACGCTGCCTTCTAGAGACACAATCCGACTAGAGTGATCAATCTCGATTTCCAATGTGTTTTGATCGTACACAAATCTGTCTCGCTGGCAGCGATCGAATGTGACTTCGACTCGTAGGGACTGAGCCTCTTCATCCATCGAGACTTGCATCTTACCCGGATAAATCGCCCGTAACGGGGCCGCACGCTGGAGCGGCTCTTGCAACGGGTCTTGCGAAATAATGGGCGTTTCATCAGATGAAGGCTGAGCCGGCAATTGGTCCCGTGCTGCCGCATCATGCTCGGCGTTCGAACTCTCGCAGCTCGCGCAAAACGCTGCGCTTGCAAACGCCAACAAAACACAATTCTTCGCGCGTCGAATGTTACGTTCCATTTGATCTCTCAATCCTCATGTTGCGAGCGTCTTGAGCATCGCCAAGACCGCTGCGCTCACTCTGAAGGGGCACTTGGCAAGTCTATGAAAACCTGGCGGCGCCCAAGCATGACGTTCGGTCGGACGTCTCGTTTGCGCGATTGGGTGAGGTTCTCATAGCGTATTTCATATTGACCTGGTTCGGTGTTCTCGAACTCGAAAACGCGCTTCGGGTTTTCTGGATTGACCCGGCAAAACTTAGGCACAGCCCCAGTCGGCGCCCTAAACCTGAACGCCCCCATGACCAAGATTGTTCGCTCGCTTTGATTGAGCCCGACAATAAGATCATCATCGATCGGCTCCGTGAGTCCCCCAACGCAGTCCAAAAGGCTAAGCGCGACTCGCATTGTTCCTGTCTCAAGATCCCGCGTCACAGTCGCCCTAGGAGCAATGAATAGATATTCGCTTTTCTTGGGACCTCGAGGCGGACCAAAATTGAACTCGCGCCGCGCCATCAAGCCACGCGCCTCTTCCGGCCAATAGCTCACTTGGTAGACCTTCGGCTGGGGCGGTCCGAATTCGAACGATTGCTCAACATCGGCCCTCCTCAATGCGAGGGTCGAGTCGGATGATGGCTCAAATACGAACAAGCCGGAGATGGCGATGGTCGATGACTCATGGTCCACGTCCACCGTCGGGGCATCTCCGGCAAGCACATACCCTTCCGGAATTGCACGGTCAGGACGCAAGTCGACAATCAAATTCCGCGTATCAGCCATGCGCGCGATGAAGGGCTTCACCGCAATTTCGATACGCTCGAGCTCGACCGTCTCGTCCGCCTGCCCTTCGCCTGCAAAACTTGCGACAAAGGACAGGCCTCCCATCAGCAAAGCCGTAGCGACGGCGAACGCCATTATACGTCTTCGGGTGAACACGATGCCTCCTAATCCAGACAAATGAGTTCGCCGCTGGCCGGATCGATATCCAGGTTCTGGCAATCCTCATCCACCTGCGGCGGTTGGTCTTGACCTGGCGCGGGGGCGGTCGTGCCTTCAACGGGGATCAAGAAATAGCTATAGGGCGGGACACTCGCCACATTCACCGCGATCCGGCCATCCGGCTGAACCTTCATGGTGGCCGTCCCTAAGAGCGGTAAGTCCTGACTTGTATACTCGGTGGCACTGATTTGCCGGAAGTCCTTGCCAACCACCATGTTGGGGCGAATCTTCAAAGTCATCGCATGCGTCCACGGGTCGAGCGCATAGCTGCGGCCGCGATCAATCCGTATGCGTTTCCCAAGTGTGGAAATCGTATAGTCACCATCGATCGGCAGCGCCTGGCCCGGCGGCACCTGTGTCTCATATTGCAAGAAGGCGTCCATTTGCGGAATGCCCGCAGCGGCCGCAAACGCATCGCCCATGGGGCCGGCAGCAAGCGCTTCCGTGCCTGCACAGCCCGCATTTGCGAGCAGCCCAATGGCGACAAGCCCGGCTGAAAGTCTGGGCATCAAATTGGTGTTCATAGTCATAGAGATACTCCCTCAATATCGGTTGTCTGAGGGTAGAGTACGGGTTCAACGCATTCAGGATATGGGGGCGATTACCCAATCTCTGGGGTTAAGTTTTCCGACACTTGAATCCTTGCCGACCGCGACAAAGCCTTTGGCAAACGATACCGAGCGAATCTGGAACTCTCACGAAACTGAACCTCTTCAAACAGATTCATCATCCGCCCAAATTGGGTAACAGCCCCCATACCGATTTGCGCGTCTTCTGCGATCCTAGGCTGGCATAATTAGTTTAAGGGGAGCCGTTCTATGCTTCGAATGTCTACGCAGATCGCCATCTTAATAAAACTGGCCTTAATCTGTTTCGCGATGGCCTGGATCGCCAGCCCAGCCGCGTTCGCTGACAGCTCTTGTGGAGGCAATGGCCAGAAAGGCTGTGGCTTCACCAAGAAATGTGATTCCGGCATGACCAAGTATAAAGGCATCTGCCGCAATTGGGGACGGCCCAATAAAAAGGCCTGGCCAGCGAAACGCATTGGGTTTCGGTGCGGAAAAGGCTACGCCCCCTTAAGCGGAATTTGTAAGCCCTGCGGCAAGGCCAACGGCCAGCCAGCTTGTGAGCTCGGTCGCATTCCATCTGGATGCGGCAACGGGCTCATCACCAAGAATAAGGTCTGCTATTCTTGTGGCGGCCCCAACCAAAAAGCCTGCCCTAAAATCGAATTCGGCTATCCTTGTCGCGGCGACTATGAACCAGACGGCAATAATATCTGCCGCACCTGTGGTGGAAAAAACCAAAAAGCTTGTCGCGCCTTGAAACCCGGCGACCAATGTAAGGGCAGCCTGCAGAATTTCGGTGGCACGTGTCGGCCTTGTGGTGGCGAAGATGAACGCGCTTGCCCTGTATTGGCGTCCGGCACGGTTTGCGACAGCGGCCTTGGAAAGTTTGACGGCTATTGCAAACCATGTGGCAAGCTGGACCAGCGCGCCTGCCCTGCGATTGAAGTGGGTCGCCAATGCGAAGAATGGACAACCAAGCGAGATGGCTATTGCCGCCCTTGCGGCACCGTCGAAACCGGCGCTTGCCGCGTCACTGACAAAGGCAAAGCGTGCCAAGATGGCCTGCAATGGACCGTTTCCGGCCAATGTAAAATGACGGAAAAAGCCGCCTTGAAGGCTCAGGTGATTGCTGACTTTAAGGCCATGGGAGATGATACGTTGCAGTCATTGGTGGACAGCGCCGTGTCGCTGCGGGGCAATGAAGGATACACGGAATCCCTCGAGGCAAGCGACGATGACGCACCTCCAGCTCCGCCCGGAATGAGTTGCCCGGGGAATACCCACCAGTCTTACACAGTCGGTATCGTTGGTGGTGCCCAACTTGGAATTGGAGTTTCTGGAGAAGTCGGAGCGGCGTTCCGCTGCGTCTCAACCCCTGGATTCGGAAATGACTCTAAGTGGTATTCAGGAGGCGCGGTGTCATACGGCCTCCAAGCCAATGCCGAAGCGGGTGTCACGCTTGGCATGTGGGAAAGCGAAGTCAATCAGCTGCGCGGCAAAGTACATGGCTGGACATTCGACTTGCTTGATCTGGTCACCCTGGGCAGCAAGGGCAACATTAAGATCCCGAGCACCGAGGTGAAAGGCGTGCCGGTTAAACCCTCGATTGTTGTTGGCCTATGGTATGCCCGCAAAGACACCGATATGGACGGAGGAAGCAATTGGGACTTTGACTATCAAGGCATGACTTTGACCGTGACCGGCGTCATCGGTGAAGGCATTGGTCCGGAATATGTCCGCGCCACGACCAATCAAGTCTGTGACTATGAAATGGGCTGTGCGATCGGCGATTGGTATGAAGTCAATGATGACGATGCGCGCGTTGCGGGCGGGCTTGCGATCACGGTCAAAGAACGCACGCCAGACTTCATCAAAGTCGACATTTTTGAAAATGGAACGCCTCGATACGATGTTGAGTTTGTTCGCGACACCGCGCTCGACAAACGCGACTATAAAAAGCTCTCGGATGACGATGATGATGTAGAGGAGCGGATTTGTTTCCGGAAAAACTTCCGGGAACTGAAATATATGGGCGAAGATCGCAATTGTGATCGCGGCCTGACCCTGATCATGCCAGGCATTGATAAGGATGATGACGATCCGCAATATGATGATGGCACGATCACGTCCGACTCTACGTCCAGATCGACGCGGTCTCGTTCAGATAATCCGACTGCACCATTTTCTCGGCGACAGACATCTGGTTCTTCGGATGTATCGCTCGCTGTCGATGGACGCTGGGAAATGAAAACGCCTGCCGGGGCCGTTGGCTACACGATCAAACGTGGAAATGGCCTCATCCTCATGCGCAGCGAAGCGTCAGGCAAAGCTATCGTCTACCGCAAAATCAGCGATAAAGTTTATCGCAGTGATGCAGGCGCTCAGTTGACGTTCGCGAATGCAAGAGCGGGTATCTGGCAAAGTGCATCTGGCGCGCGCTATGTGGTTCAGATGCGCTAGATCATCGGCTGATGCTAACTCTAAGTCGCTGCTCTAACGCGATGATTAGTCCCAGCGTCCCGAAACCCCACCGTCAATGATAGGCGGTGGGGTTTTCATACTCCAATTACAGGATCGATTTCTCACACCGCTCAGAAATCGACGCGCAGGAAAAGGCTCACCACTCCAAATCGGCACCGAGCATGGCCAATCGCGCAGCTCCCATCAGTCCCGCGTCATGACCATGACCAGGCAATGTGATCAGGCGCGTCGCAGCTGCGTCATCTATCGACAAATAGTCGCCATTCAATGTCAGAAATTGCGAGCGGACCAAAGATATCAGATGCTCGGCTTGCATCAGGCCGCCGCCTAGAATGATCCGTTCAAGGCGCATGGAGAGGTGTAGGTTGATGCAGGCTTGCGCGAGATAAAACGCCTCAATTTGCCACCCAATATGGTCCGCGGGCAATTGTTTGGGATCACCATAGCGCGCCTCAAACGCCGCCGCGGAGGCCAAGCCCTCTAAACAGTCACCGTGAAATTTGCAGAGCCCCTCAAACGATTGATCCGCAGGGTGGCGCTTAACGCAGACATGCCCAAACTCTGGGTGGCTCGGCGCGCCGGAAAAACCCCTATTCACAAAAATCCCCGCACCGATCCCCGTCCCGACCGTCATATAGGCAGCGCTGCGACATCCCTTGGCCGCGCCGGAAAACAGTTCGGCCCGAAGCGCCCCATTCACATCAGTGTCAATATAAACAGGCAGGCCCAAAGCCTTCGAAAACGCCTGTTTGACCGGAGTCATGCTCCAGCCAGGTTTGGTGGTCTTGAGGATTGTGCCGTGATCTGCCGATTTTGGATCAATATCCAAAGGGCCGAACGCCGCGATCCCCACAGAGGATAGTCCTTTGGCCTGTGCTTGCGAAAAGCCCGAGAAAAACGTTGCGCAAGCTTGTATTGTCTCGGCGGGAGTCGTCGTCGGTATGCGTTGGCGCTCCAGAATATCTCCACACGCATTTACGACCGCACACTTAAAAGTCGTGCCCCCAGCATCAATCGCGCCGAACAGATCCATATTATCGTTCATACCCTCGTCTCGCACCAACCCTGGCAAGAACTTCTCTCACCCCCCTCCCTGTTTGATCGATCACCATTCTCGAAAAGCCAGAGAGATTTCGCAAAAAATCATTATCCCTGAATTCGATCCATAATATAGGTCTATGATCAGATTAAAGGAGCGCCCGATGAAAACCAGAGCTGCCGTATCATTTGAAGCCAAACAGCCATTAGAAATTGTAGAGCTGGATTTAGACGGGCCAAAAGACGGCGAAGTGCTCGTCGAGATTATGGCAACGGGCATCTGTCACACAGATGCCTATACGCTCGATGGATTCGACAGCGAAGGGATCTTCCCCTCCATTCTCGGACATGAGGGCGCCGGCATTGTGCGCGAAGTTGGCGCCGGCGTGACCAGCGTGCAGGAAGGGGATCATGTCATCCCGCTTTACACGCCGGAATGCCGTCAGTGCAAAACCTGCACGAGCCAAAAATCCAATCTTTGCACCTCAATCCGGGCGACACAGGGCAAGGGTGTTATGCCGGACGGCACGTCACGTTTCTCTTATAAAGGGCAGACCATTTATCACTATATGGGATGTTCGACCTTCTCGAACTTTACCGTATTGCCAGAGATCGCGTTGGCGAAAATCCGCAAAGACGCGCCTTTTGATAAAGCCTGTTATGTTGGCTGCGGCGTGACAACTGGCGTGGGCGCCGTCACCAATACGGCCAAAGTCCAAGCCGGAGACAATGTGGTTGTGTTCGGTCTTGGCGGCATTGGCTTAAATGTCATCCAGGGCGCCAAAATGGTCGGCGCAGACAAGATTATTGGCGTCGACATTAATGATGCCAAAGCCGAATGGGGCCGCCGGTTTGGGATGACCGACTTCGTCAATCCGAACAAAGTCGATGATATCGTCGCTGAAATCGTGAAAATGACCGATGGCGGAGCGGATTATTCGTTCGACGCGACAGGTAATACAGAGGTGATGCGGCAGGCCTTAGAATGTTGTCATCGCGGTTGGGGTGAGAGCATTATCATCGGCGTTGCAGAAGCTGGAAAGGAAATCGCCACGCGCCCCTTCCAGCTGGTCACCGGGCGCGTCTGGAAAGGCACGGCCTTTGGCGGCGCACGCGGACGGACGGACACACCAAAGATCGTCGATTGGTATATGGATGGAAAGATCGAGATCGACCCGATGATCACGCACACGATGCCGCTTGAGGATATCAATAAAGCCTTCGATTTGATGCATGCGGGTGAGAGCATTCGCAGCGTCGTGGTGTTCTAACGATACGCCAATGGAACAGATTTCAGCCAATCGAAGTCATGGCGGCGTTCAGGGCGTGTTCAAGCATGCATCTGATGCAACGAAGACCGACATGACCTTTTCGGTCTTCGTCCCGGATCATGCGCCGGGCACAAAATTGCCCGTGCTCTGGTACCTTTCAGGGCTCACCTGCACGCATGCCAATGTCACGGAAAAAGGTGAGTTTCGCAAAGCCTGTGCGGAGCATGGGATCATCTTCATCGCCCCGGATACCAGCCCGCGCGGACCGGATGTAGCCGACGATCCAGACGGCGCTTATGATTTTGGGTTAGGCGCCGGCTTCTATGTAGATGCGACGCAAGCGCCCTTCTCG
The DNA here is from genome assembly GCA_013213825.1 of Henriciella sp. Lineage (GTDB taxonomy): Bacteria > Pseudomonadota > Alphaproteobacteria > Caulobacterales > Hyphomonadaceae > Henriciella. The sequence continues at coordinate 4,183 of JABSQA010000046.1, read as the reverse complement.
ACGCACTATAAAATGCGCACCTATATTGAAACCGAACTGCCTGCCCTGATTTCCGAACACTTCCCGACCGATATGCAAAGACAAGGCATAACGGGTCATTCAATGGGTGGGCATGGAGCCCTGACGATTGCACTTCGCAATCCAGACCGTTTCAGATCCGTATCAGCCTTCGCACCGATCGTATCACCGCTCAATTGCCCCTGGGGCGAGAAAGCGCTGACCGGATATCTTGGCGATGATCGCTCCAAATGGCGCGAATATGATGCCTGCGCGTTGATTGAAGATGGCGCGCGCGTCGCCGATCTGTTGATCGACCAAGGGCGGGCAGACAATTTCCTCGAAACTCAACTCATGCCCGCACGTTTGAAAGACGCGTGCGACCAAGCCTCACTGCCCCTCACCCTGCGCCTGCATGAGGGATATGATCACTCTTATTTCTTTATCTCTACGTTCATGGCGGATCACATTGCATGGCACAGCGAGCGACTACGTTAGGACGCGATCTGAGCCCTGAGGACGTTTTGTGAGCGTTCGCGAAAGGTGAAATGGCGCCAGAAAGTTCAGTCTTTACGGCGTAATATCGGGCATTGTGTACAAAAAGACACGGCACAACCCAAACGAGTAGATTTTTGTCAAATCACATTGACGTGAGGTGTATGGTTAATGCACCGTGGCAAGTTCGAGGGGTCTGCGGGGAGGGCTTTTCGAAATTTATATGGGAACGCCCCGCCACGACGTGGCGTGGGCGATTATGAAAGGGAAAGTCATATAAACACCCGCTTAGGCGGCCGATTGATGTCTACATCGGCCCTAGCGATCGCCATGTCTTTTGGCGCCGCAGTCGCACAAGACGAACCGGTTGAAGTGACGACCGTAGCTGAGGATGCCAGCGAAGATGCATCCGTACAAGAAAAGGTGGTGGTCACCGGATCTCGGATTGCACGAGACGAGTTTTCCAGTGCTGCCGCGATCGACGTGCTCACCGCTGACGAAGCCAAAATCGAAGGATTAGGCGACGTCGCTGCCTTGTTGCAGACCTCGACGGCCGCATCCGGCTCCTCACAGATCAATGGCGCGGTTGCGAACGAATTCGTAAGCAATGGCGGCACCGGCGCAGAGACACTGTCTTTGCGTGGCCTTGGTGCCAACCGGACATTGTTCCTGTTGAACGGACGCCGTGCTGGTCCCTCGGGCACACGCGGTTCAGTCTCCTCGTTCGACCTAAACTCAATTCCATTGGCCGCCGTCGAGCGCGTCGAGATTCTGAAAGATGGCGCCTCTGCCGTCTATGGCTCTGACGCGATTGCTGGCGTGGTCAATATTATCACCCGCAAAGAAGATGGTGGCACGCTGGATGGCTATATCTCGGCACCCTTCGAAAGCGGTGGTGAAGAATTCCGATTGAGCGGAAGCTATGGCAAGTCGTTCGACCGCGGCAGCTTCCGGGTCACGGGTGACTATTTCAAGCGCGAAATCTTGGCCCGCGGTGACCGCGATTACCTTGATTGTAATGAAGCCTATGCGTTCAATGATGATGGCAGCCGCGCTGACGTGATTGACCCACGCACAGGCGAATTCCAGTGTCGCGACCTGCTTTGGGGTCATGTCTGGATTTATGACTATGCCGCGGACACGAATGTCCCTGATACATTCCCGTTCCTGGCGCAGTATGACTATGATGGCTCTCTCGCCGCGAACATTCCAGGATATCCGAATAGTGGTGCGCCTGGGCAATTGTCTGTACCGAGCGGCTTCTTCCCAATCTATTATGATCAGAACGATATTGATGGGCTTGCGGCTTGGGACGGCATTTCCGTTGGCACGGAACCGCGCGGATTGGTCAACTATGACCACCCATACCAAAATGCTGAAACATTGGTGCCGGAAGTGGAACGCTTCACGCTGATGTTCGAGGGCGAGTTCCAATTGGCGGACAATGTCACCGCTTATGGCGAAGCGCTCTACAACCAACGGACAACCTATTCCGACAGCTACCGCCAATTCTGGTCTTACCATTATGGTGAAGACTCTCAGGGCGTATTTGGCGGACCAGCGCCCAATCCTGAGCCATCGGCCCAAGGGTGGACCGGTCTACAGTCGTTCTCTCCAACCGCTATCTCTGATCGGGCGGATGAAGAGGTCACGATCGATTATATGCGCTTCGTTGGCGGACTTCGCGGCGACTTTGGCAGCGGCCTCCTCGATGGGTTCAACTGGGATATTGCCTATCAGTATTCGAAATCAGACGGCGACTATACGGAAGACTTTATCTTCCAAGACGCGATCTTCGATTACAACTTCCAGACCGAACTTTGCGGTGCTGTAAATGGCGGCGTGACCTCGGTAACGGGCACACCATGTGTCGATGTGCCTTGGTTCGACCCTGAACTCCTGCGCGGCAACTATAGTCAAGAAGTTGAAGACTTCTTGTTCACGCGCGAAACCGGAAACACCGAATATACACAGACTTCGATTGAAGGCTTTGTATCGGGTCCAGTCTTCACACTGCCTGCGGGCGAACTCGGTGCTGCGATTGGCTTCCTTTATCAGGAAGACGAAATCACCGATACGCCGTCAGGCATCGTCTTGGCCGGAAACGCTTGGGGCGCTTCTTCCTCAGGCATCACCACCGGTAAGCAAGAGCAAACAGCGGTGTTTGGTGAGATTGAGGTTCCTGTTCTCGCCGACAAACCGTTTGCAGACAGTCTGACGCTCACCGCATCTGGTCGGATCACAGATATCAACACGGTTGAGGATCAAGGTGAGACCTACCGGGTCGCTCTAAACTGGGCGATTACGCCTGAGTTCAGAGTCCGTGCGACACAAGGTACATCCTTCCGGGCACCCGGCTTGTTTGAGCTCTTCCTTGCGGATGAAACCAGCTTCGCCCGTCAGGGCCTGATCGATCCTTGCTTCCAGTGGGGCAGCGATCCGGATATCTCGCCTGCAGTGGCTGCGAACTGTGCCGCGGATGGCATTCCGGAAGATCACGCTCCGGCGATCTCAGCGGATGTGTTCCGTGGGGGTGGCGCCGGCTTCCTCGAGCCGGAAACATCTGACAACTTTAGTGCTGGATTCGTTTGGACACCGAGCTTCATCGATTTGAGCCTCGCGGTGGATTATTTCGACATTGAGATCAATGACGAAATTACCACACTATCGGCGCAGCAAATCGTACAAGGCTGTTACGAGTCTCCATCCTTCCCGAATGAACCACTGTGTACGCGGTTTGACCGTAACCCAGCCGGTCCAGATGGATTTAGGATCACCGATGTTCGGGCGCAATTCATCAACGTGGCGTCGCAAACCAATGAAGGTTATGACATCACGCTGCGCTACGATCATGAGACGCCTTGGGGTGTTCTCACGGTTGACGCGCAAGCCACGCACCAATTGGAGTCGTTCACACAGCTCGACGCACTCGGCGAGATCGAAGATCTCAATGGTGAGTATGGTGAGCCTGAAACCACTGGCTATATCAACTTCACGCTTGATACGGATACCAATTGGGACTTCTTCTGGGGCATCGACTATATCGGTGAAACCGATCAAACCGAACGTAATACGGAAGACCTAGCGTCTACGCTTTACGGGGTTCCGGTGCGCTACAAGTGGTACACTGAAGAAACAATCTATCACACGCTTTCTACCGAATATACGCGTGATGATTGGACCTTCCGGATTGGTGTCGCCAACGTATTTGATGAGCACCCACCCGCTGTATCAGATGCGGACTCTGGCAACTCGTTGATCGTCTCGCAATACGATTATCTAGGACGCCGCGTCTTCCTGAATCTCAGCAAGACGTTCTAGACTCCTAGAATCAAACAAGAAATGGCGGGCTTATCGGCCCGCCATTTTTTTTCATTGTACGACAAGGCGATCTCAGGTCCCGCATTGACTTCGATCCGGCATCCGTCAGAGTCGTGTTTTAGAATTTGGGGAGATCAGGTGTGCCTCGAGTGATCGCGAACGCAGATAACTTGAACGAACTCAATGCCAATTTTGCTCAGAAAGCGCTGCAACGGCCTGTGTTTCTGAACTCCGTTCCAAAGAGCGGCACGCATTTATTGCGCAACATTGTGCGCATGTTCGTCCCCGTCGAACAGCAATATCACGATACGTTCATTCAACATCCGGTCCTGCGTCAAAACTTACGCGCATTTTCCGCGAATGGACCAAA